>NZ_JAGQAY010000014.1:0-56653 GCF_024345355.1 Cyanobium sp. WKJ7-Wakatipu | reverse complement strand
CGTTGGAACTCAGGCAGCGAGAGGCCTTTCTGAAACTGGACGGCACTGCGCGACATGGGCTAACTGGTATATGCGTACCAGTCTATGCGACCAGTTCGCCCTGTGCGGAGTGAGCTGGGTAATCACGACCTTTTGATGAATCAACCAATCCAAGTGAATCCAGGAATCATAAGGTTCAGGACATTCCTCAAGGTGAAAGTGGGTGTGGTAGGCGATCTTGTAGCGGGGATTTGAGGAGTCTTGGGGATTGATATTTACAGGTGCTTTTTCGTGAAACCAAATGATTCTTGGACGCTCAGGAGGATTCGGAATCTTCTTGGGTTTCGTGTTCAGGAGGGCGCATAAAAACTTGTTTCGGAAGTGCCTTGTCTCCTTCACTGCTGAAGTGTAATCAGTAATAAATGGTTGCCATTGGATATTGCCGAACCAGTGGGGTTGGAAAACCTCCTGGAATTGGTATTCAACTATTGCCTTATGAATCTTGGAGGAATCCTGAGTAGTCCTAAGTTCTCTGAATACTGGTGAGTTTTTGAGTTGTCCTGATTCATTCACACGCTTTGCGTGTGAATGTTGCTCACTGCGCTCGCAACGGTCTTCTGTGTAATTCATAATTGATAAGAAAGTATTACTCTATTGATTCAGGCGCCTTGGTCTTTCTGGATTTCAGAACCCTTATGAGTTCTCACTCCTTATTCCTCTGTGGAATGGACACTTCCCAGCAAATCCCTATATTCATTTCGCTTCCACAAAAGACCTCTGCCTGATGCTTCCACGATTTGATTGTCTCCAGTAATTATATAGCAGATTTGATATTATAGCAACCAACCTGCGACAAAGCGCCGTCTAAGACCGCACAGAAACATCGCGGACTTACATTCTTTTTGCTCTTTTCAATGATTACTCCGACCTCTAAAGATTTACCCTGAAGTATCTGTTGAGAAAATCAGGGTGTTTTCACTCTGTCTCGCTGATGATGCGGCGAATGGTGGAGAGCGCAAGTCCCGTCTGCTCTCTGATGGAGCGGTAAGAGCACCCTTCATCCCTCAAGCGCAGCACCAGGCGCTCTTTGGCGTGGTTGGTCTTAGGTCTGCCTCCAAGTTTTCCGCCTGTTTCCCGCCGATGCTGAACGCTCTCCAGAGTCCTCTCACGGATAAGTGACCGCTCCACCTCTGCCAGACCCGTCAGGAGTCCGATCAGCACAGGGGCGAACTTCCCCATCGCCTTCGTATTCACCAAATTGTCCAGGGTGCGAATGTGAATGCCCCGATCCTGGAGGTCGTGGAGGCGGTTGATGACACTCCGCTGATCCCTGCCCAGGCGATCCAATTTCGCCACCACCAGTTCGTCACCACCAACCAGGGCATTCAGTGCCGCCTGGAGTTGAGGGCGATCCTTCTCCACCGTCCTGGTGCTGATGGTCTCCTGGAAGACCACCGCACACCCTGCTGCCTTCAGAGCGGAGACCTGAGCGTCAGTGTTTTGGTGGGTGGTGGAGCAACGGGCGTATCCAACGCTTCGGGCAGTCACTGTTCCAAGAACGGTCGTTTCGGAAACTCTACCATCCGAACACCGTTTTTGGAACGGTCAGACGCCTGTTTCGGGGGTTCCTGGCGATGATCTGGTTTCCGTTCGGTTATTGGAACAGGTTTTACGGAGAGGCGCTGGCGTCGCGAAGCGACAGGCATCCGTCTTGGGCGCACTCGTGACAGGTTGTCGGAACTGCGTTACACGCTTGCGCTGGGAAAGACACACCCTTACTGGATTTGTCGTCTAATCAATCCCGTTTTGCTGGCAAAATCTAAAAAATCTGACGCAACCAGGAGGGAACCGTCCCTTGAAAGATGATCGTCGTCCCTAAAAGTCCTGACGCCCTTTAGATATGTCTCGCAGTAATCAGATCGCTTAGGACATAGGGTGTCAAAAGGTTTGTAAATCTGAACATTTCTGTTGGTCGCCGCAAGCGCATCCATTTCTCTATTGATTTTTTCCAGTCTGGACACAAGAGTGGATCGTTCCTGTCTAAAGAGTCCCAGGCATTCTTTGAGAATCTTGGGTCTAAACCACTCTTTTGCGCAGAGTTGCTCTGGGAGTTGTCCCCCTTTGGGATTACCCCTGAAGACTGGAATAGGCGCGATGAGGACAACGCTGATTCCTTTTGCTTCTGATTTCTTGGCAATCACCCTTACCTCATTCAACCACGCAGAAAGCGCTTGATCTTCCTCAATGGCATTCCAGTCATTGTCGGCAAGTTTCAGGTTTATCCCCTTGTGCTCTAAATTGAACTTGCTCCTTATGAAATAGTATTCCAAGCGCGAAGAGAGAGCGAGTATGTCCCCGCTTTGAAGCAAGTCAAACTGCTTCTCAAAGAACTTCAGGGAGTCTGAATTATTCTGCTCCCACTGCTCCTTTGTTCGCCCTTCCTTGCTTGTATATCTTGCTGGAGGGAATGGTTGTCCGCTGGTGACAAAACCCGAAATGCCAATCCCCGTCTGCTGGCGTAACCACCCAAGCAGTGGGAAATAGTGAGCGGCGTGACTATCCCCAATGAGCAGAAGTCTTTGACCCGAAGGAGTCGTGGGTTTGATAGAGCAATTGGCGAAAGAGTCGCTCTTGTATTCTGAACAACTTTTAATGGAGAGCGTTGTCCCTTGCGCTGCTTGAGAAATCTCGTCAAGATTTACTATTCGTGTTCTATTTCCCAAGTATAAACTGCTATCAAGTTGGCGCCCCAGTCCAAGTATTACCCCACTTGCGGCAAAAGAGGTTCCTATTCCCCAACTTAGTGTTTTCCAGCGATTTGGCAACCAGTTAGTTCCCCTAAATTGAGTTTCTACCCACCTATATGACCCAATCGCCAGCAGGAGCATCAATCCTACTTGGATCGGAACTGACCACCAATGGATTCCAATCGTCCAGCGACTGATGGAGAGCACTCCCCAGTGCCACAGATAAAGCGAATATGAGATCAGACCCACATAAACGACTTTCTCAAGAGTGAAAAAGTCATATGCCGCAGTTCCTTTTTTTAGGCAAGCAACCAGGATTGCTGAAAGCACCACAATGGAGATGGTCGCTGGCACTGCCGCTTCAGTTGGCAGGAACATCACGCCGACCATTGCCGCCACCACCAGAAGAGGAGGAACCTGCTCCAGTGATTGCTCAATCTTTGCTCGTTTCTGGAACCCAATAAAAATCAGACATCCTGCTGCCATTTCCCAAAAACGAGGAGGCATCAGGAAGTAGGCAGCAGGTTGATTGACCTGATCCAGGTAGATGAAACTGATCAGCGAAGCAACCGTCAGTGCTCCCACCCAGATGAACAGGTTTCTTGCGCCTTTTGCCGTCTGCTGCCCGAACCCTGAAAACCAGATCAGGAATGGGAAGAGCAGGTAAAACTGCTCCTCAACGCCAAGTGACCAAGTGTGCGTGAATGGGTTCAGTTCGGTTGATTGGGCGAAGTAGTCAGTTGATTGCCTCAGTAGATAGAGATTTGACAAACCAAAGAGCGAGGTTCCACCAGTTCTCAGGGCAAGCGTGGGATCAGGATTGAAAAGGCATATAAAAACGCTCGTGATCAGAACAAAGACCACCAGCGCGGGCACCAGGCGCTTGATGCGGCGCTCATAAAACCCAGTTAGGAAATCAAGGAAGTTCTTGGACTCCCTGCCCGCCAGCGACGAAGTGATCACATAACCAGAGATCACAAAGAAAATATCAACACCCAAATATCCGCTTGGCAGCAGATCCTTGTTGAAGTGGTTGATGATGACGGCAACTACTGCAAATGCCCTTAGACCATCAATCTCTGGACGATATTTATACTTTTGACGGGGGGGTTATGTAGTGCCTGAGACGGATTTGCTACTGCCGACATACCGCCTCAGGGGGGGGCAAGACTATACCTTGACTGCCTCCGTAATCGGGTTTCAACTGCCACAAGTCATCCCCTTCGCGCTGACCCGAACCGTACGCAGAGGCATAACCATTACTCCTCTATGACCACTGACCGTTCCTCGCGCCTACCCGCTTCAGGGTCTGCCTGAACCGCTAGGTGCTGTTGGGGGTGCCAAAGAGGTGCCTACCGATCAAGGGGGCGCCGACCCAGGCAGGCGCTGGGCATCAAGTGCCACCAGAGGGAGCAGCAGGGTCTTGGAGGCGTTCTGAGGGTGGTTGAGCGTGCCTCGGGGCGCCCAGGCGGTGGGTGGAAGGTGAGGGTGCCTCGGAAGCAACCTGCTGCGAACAGTGGGAAGGTGAATTCTGGGAATCGCTGAGACCACCCCAGTCAGACCCCTCTTCACCTTCCGCTCACCTTCCGCCAGAGCAGGTTCAGAATCAAAAAGCAGCATTTAGAAAAACCCCACATATTGTGTTCAAGGTCGTCAAAACAACCCTGGAAGCACCAGATATGGTGGATTAGGAACTCGCCACAAAAAAGGCGGCACCCAGATTCGAACTGGGGGTAAAGGATTTGCAATCCTCTGCCTTACCACTTGGCCATGCCGCCGGCCGGGGAGCAAACTCCCTGCAGCGGATCGTATCAGCCACGGCATGTCCTCCCGTCTGCTGGTTCTAAGCAACGGCCACGGTGAGGATCTGATCGCCCAACGGGTTCTGCAGGCCCTGCGGGTGCGGCGGCCCAACCTGGAAATCCAGGTGCTGCCCCTGGTGGGGCTCGGCGAGGCGTTCAGCGCCGACGCAGCTGCCGGCCACCTGCAGCGGATCGGCCCCCAGCTGCAGCTGCCTAGTGGCGGCTTCAGCAACCAGAGCTTGAGGGGCCTGGCCCGCGACCTTGGGGCCGGCCTGCCCCTGCTGAGCTGGCGCCAACTGCAACTTGTGCGCCACTTGGCCCGTCAAGGCAGCCCGGTGCTAGCAATTGGCGACCTGCTGCCCTTACTGCTGGCCTGGAGCGGCGGCGGCAGCTTCGGCTTCATCGGCACCCCCAAAAGCGACCACACTTGGGCCACCCCCGCACCGCTGGGCTGGGCGGCGACACCGCTCGCTGATGCCTACCACCGCTGCAAGGGCAGCGAATGGGATCCGTGGGAATGGGCGTTTATGGGCAGCCGGCGCTGCCGGCTCGTGGCCGTGCGCGACCAGCTCACCGCCCAAGGGCTGCGGCGCCACAAGGTGGCAGCCCTGGCTCCTGGCAACCCAATGATGGATGGCTTCCGCCACACCCCTCTGCCGGCCGGGCTAACAAGCCAGCGGCGCCTAATCCTGCTGGCCGGCAGCCGCCTGCCCGAAGCCCTCGGCAATGCCCGCCGGCTGCTGGGCTGCCTCAACCTCCAGCAGCCGCGGCAGCCAGCCAGCGTGCTGGTGGCCTCTGGATCGGCGCCCACGGCCGTCGCCTGGGCCGAGCTGTTGGGGCAAGCGGGCTTTACGCCCCTACCGCCAGCAGCAGCTAGTGCCGCCAGCGGAGCCATTAGCAGCTGGCAACGGGGCCGCTGGACCCTGCTGCTTGGCCAAAACCGCTTCGCCACTTGGGCCGGCTGGGCCGAGCTGGGCCTGGCCACCGCGGGCACTGCCACGGAGCAACTAGCGGGGCTGGGGGTGCCCTGCCTGTCGCTGCCGGGCCCCGGGCCCCAATTCAAGGCTGGCTTTGCCCGCCGCCAGAGCCGCCTGCTGGGGGGCGCCGTCGTGCCCTGCCATTCCCAACAGGAGCTGGCCCTAAAACTGCACCAACTGCTCGACGATCCAGCCGAATGCGCCCGGCGTGGCGCCATGGGTCGGGAGCGGATGGGGCCGGACGGTGGCAGCGCCCAGCTAGCCGAGCTGGTGGAGCAACAGCTGCTGGGATGATGCGGCCACCCCCGCAGCTCCGTCGCCCATGGCCGGCATCCCCGATCGGACCTACAACGCCGCCTGCGGCATGTTGGCCAGCCAGTTGAGCATCAGCCTGGCGGCCGCCCGCCGCAAGGTCGACGTGCGCAGCTCCCAGGAGGGGCTGAAAGAAACCGCAGCCAAGCTCGCCCTGGCCCAGCAGATGCTTGCGGAAGCCCAAGCCAGCGGCGAAAACCACCATGAGTTGCTCAGCTCCCAGCTGGAGGCAGTCGGCAACGACGAGAACTTCATGGTGGAGGACTGAGACGGCCGGGGCCCTTCAGCGGTTGCCGCCGGTGGAGTGCTCAAACAGCAGGTGAAAGCGCTGGCGATCCAGATCGGCCAACACCGGGATGCAGCCAAAGCAACGCTCAGCCAGCTGCCAGCGCTCCTCCCGCTTCAGCATGGTTTCCAACCTGTCGCGAGCGGGAAGCAAGTAGCGCACATCGCCGGCGGCGTAGGCCAGCTGGACATCAGAGAGATCTTCAACCCGGCCCCAATCGGAACTCTGGGCCTGCTTGTCGAGCTCAATGCCCACCAGCTCCTGCACCACTTCCTTGAGGCCATGGCGGGGGCTGTAAGTGCGGCCCAGCCGGCTGGCCACCTTGGTGCAAAAGATCGGATCTACGGCAATTGCCAAGTTTTCAGCCAGGGCAGCCACGTCAAACCGGGCGAAGTGGAAAACTTTTTCAATCGCCGGGTTTTCCATCAAGACCTGGAGCCGGGGTGCCGAGCTCTGGCCGCGGTGGAGGCGGATGCAGCAAACGTTGTCGTTGTCGTCGCAGATCTGTACCAGGCAGAGCCGATCGCGGCCATGAATCAGACCCATCGCCTCGGTGTCCACCGCCAGCGCCCTAGCCCCGGCGTAGAGGGCCGCCCACTCGGCATCAAGATCACCGTCAAACACGGCGAAGCGGGCGGGAGCCGGCAGGTTGCTGGGGGCAGACGAAGCGGTCACACGGAAAGGGCGAATGCCTTGCCATGCTGACAAGCCATGCCCCCTAGGGGTGGCGTCACAATTGGATGGATGGCCAACCTCAGCTCCACCCTGCTGCTCACCCTGCTACTAGCCGTAGGCCTGGTTTTTTTCTTGCGTGCCGCCAGTAAAGACCGCACCACCACAGTCGAGGTCCGCTCCTCGCGGCCGCCTCTGGAGGTGTTGAGCCAGCTGAGCGAATGGCTGCTGCAACGTGGTTGGCGCACCGAATCCACTGACCCCGAGCGCCGCCACCTCTGCTTCCGCGCCGAGGTGGCTGCCAGTCCCTGGTTGGCGGTGCTGCTCTCCGTGCTGGGAGCGGTGGGGGCCGCCTGCCTTGGGCTGGTGCTGCGCCAGCTGCTGCCCCAGCTGGGCTGGTGGCCCCTGTTGCTGGCCTTACTGGGGCCGGCGGCTGGGCTGATTTATCGCACTCGGGCGATGCGGGCCGAGACCCTGGAGCTGCGCCTGATCAGCCATGACAGCGCCACGGGCAGCGCCTTACGACTGAGGGCCCACCGCGATGAGCTAATAGCGCTCGAATTGGAAATGGGTCCCAAGCTGGGTCTATTCAGCGACGGCAAGCTGCTCAGTTCCCCCATCTGACCCTTGCCTGGCAGTCATGCAACGATTCCGCCCCCTGGCTTTCGTCTTGACCGGAGTGCTTGCCATAGCTGGGGGCGCTGCTGCCCAAGCGCCGCCGCTGGCCAACTTTGATCCGCTCACAGGGCCGCGCAGCCGGCTGAGCAAAAACTGGCGAGGTCTGGCTGAGCTGCCCAGCAGCACCGAAATCCTGGTGCTAGCGGGTCATGCCGATTCCCAGGGGATTGGCGGAGCCGGCACAGGGGGAGAGGCCGTCGACCTCGGCGCAGCCGCGCCGATGCAGCCGGGCATGCGCGACGAGCTCTATTGGAACCTGCTCACCGCCCAGGCGGTGGTGGCCCTTGGCCAGCAGCGGGGTCTGGCCATCCGCTTCTACGACCCACCGCTGCGCAGCATTGCTGACGGCGACGATCCACGCACCAACTGGAGCGTGGGCAAAGCCCATGCCCAAGCCGGTGGGTATGCCCTGGAAATCCACTACGACGCCTACGGACCAGATGGTGTGGGTTCGGGCCTGATCCCTCCCCTACATCGCCACCCAACCCGCCTAGACGAAAGCCTGGCGCTGGCCTTTGGCCCCTATCCCCTCCTCTTCCGCGACGGCCTGGGAGCCCCCAGGCGAGGCATCGCTATTCTCGAGATCGGCAAACTTGAGGGCCAGCTAGAAGCATCGCTGCGAGATCCCCGCAGCCGCAATGGCGCTCTCCAAGCGATAGCTGAGCGAGTGGTTTCAGCTTTGCAACGGGGTCTCGAGCAGGGCTTGCAACCAGCCCCACCAATGCCTGGCCTGGCCGCCACCAAACCAGCGACCATCAACCCATCACCTAATTCAGCGCCTGATGGGGGGCGCAGCGGTCCGCAAGCGAGCCGTCCTCCAGCCAATCCTGGGGACGAGTGAACAGGTCTGTAAGCAGGGCCTCACGACTGCCAGCCTCCGGCTGATATCCGTATTCCCAGCGCACCAAGGGCGGCAGAGACATCAGGATCGACTCGGTACGTCCGTTGGTCTGCAAGCCGAAAATCGTGCCCCGGTCAAACACCAAATTGAACTCCACATAGCGGCCCCGCCTGTAGAGCTGAAACTGGCGCTCCCGCTCGCCATAAGGGGTGTGCTGTCGCTTTTCAGCGATCGGCAAGTAGCTGGGCAGGAAGGCGTTGCCGCAGGCGCTGGCCAGGGCAAAAAGCTGCTCCCAACTCTGCGGCACCGGGCCTAAGTGGTTGCTCACAGCCGCCGCAGGCCCATCGGGGTCCTGGCCCTTGTAGAGCACCCCGCGGGGATCCTGGTAGTCGTAAAAGATGCCGCCCACGCCGCGGGTCTCGTCCCGATGCTTGAGGAAGAAGTACTCGTCGCACCAGGGCTTAAACACCTGATAAAAAGCGGGATTAACGCTGTCGCAGGCTCCTTTGAGCGTGCGGTGGAAATGCTGGGCGTCTTGCAGGAACGGGTAATAGGGGGTGAGATCGGCGCCGCCGCCAAACCACCACACCGGGCCCGCTTCGAAGTAGCGGTAGTTGAGATGAACCGTGGGGATATAGGGGTTGCGGGGGTGCAGCACCATCGAGGTGCCTGTGGCAAACCAGCGATGCCCCTTGGCTTCCGGCCGCTGGCTGAGGATCGAGGGGGGCAGTTCTGAGCCCTCCACCTCTGAGAAGTTGACGCCGCCCTGCTCGAAGACGCGGCCGCCCTTCATCACTCGAGAGCGACCGCCGCCGCCCTCCGGACGCTCCCAGCCCTCCTCGGCGAAGCAACCTTCGGCATCAAATTCTTCTAAACCGGCGCAAATGGAGTCCTGCAAGCCCATCAGCAGGGCCTTAGCCCTGGTGCGGGAGTCGGCCGGTGGAGCTTCCAGCAGGGCCTTAAGCATCGACACTGCGCCACATGGCGCTGGAAACGTCTAACCATTTCAGCCCAGCCTCCCCCCAGACAAGTAATCGAGAGGGTCTGTCACGGCCATGCTGACGGTCAAACGCAGCAGCGAGGCCCCTAGGATCGCAGTCTCTGATTGGATTTCCGATGGCATCTGTGGAGCAGGCTCAGGCCGCCCTCAACGCCGTTCAGGATGCCGGCAGCGGGCGCAGCCTGATCGAGCTGGGCTGGATCCAGCAGACGCGACTGGTGGACGATCGGGCCGTATTTCGCCTTGCCCTACCTGGCTTTGCCCAGAGCCAGCGGGATCGGATCGCCGCTGAGGCCAAGGCGGCCCTGCTCGCCCTTGAAGGCATCAACGACGTTCAAATTGAGTTGGAGCAGCCCAGCGGCGGCGCTCCAATCGGCGCCGCTGGGCATGGTCACGTGCCAGAACGCGGTCAACTGCCAGAGCGCCAGGCCATCCCTGGGGTACGCCAGGTCATCGCCGTCAGCAGCGGCAAGGGCGGAGTGGGCAAGAGCACGGTTGCCGTGAACCTGGCCTGTGCCCTGGCTGCTTCAGGACTGAAGGTGGGCTTGCTCGATGCGGACATCTACGGGCCGAATGCCCCCACCATGCTGGGAGTGGCTGATCGCACGCCTGAAGTGAGCGGCGAAGGCGCCCAGCAATTGATGACACCGATCGAAACCTGCGGCATCGCCATGGTGTCGATGGGCCTGCTGATCCAGGAAAACCAACCCGTGATCTGGCGGGGGCCGATGCTCAACGGCATCATTCGCCAGTTTCTTTACCAAGTCGCCTGGGGCGAACGGGATGTGCTGATCGTCGACCTGCCTCCTGGCACCGGTGATGCCCAGCTCACCATTGCCCAGGCGGTGCCGATGGCCGGGGCGATCATCGTCACCACTCCCCAGCTGGTTTCCCTAGCTGATGCCCGCCGGGGTCTGGCGATGTTTCTGCAGATGGGGGTGGACGTGCTGGGTGTGGTGGAAAACATGAGCGTCTTCATTCCCCCTGACGCTCCAGACAAGCGTTATGCCCTATTCGGCAGCGGCGGAGGCTCCCGCCTGGCTGAAGAGGCAGGAGTGCCCCTGCTGGCCGAACTTCCCCTGGAGATGCCCGTGCGGGAGGGGGGAGATGCCGGACGCCCCGTAGTGCTCAGCCACCCCGAATCGATCAGTGCCCGGGGCTTTTTGGCTTTGGCCCGCCAGCTCAGCGCCGCCCATCTGGTGCCAGCCTGAAGCCCATGTTGAGCCAGTTTGGGC
Organism: Cyanobium sp. WKJ7-Wakatipu; assembly: GCF_024345355.1. Classification (NCBI taxonomy): domain Bacteria; kingdom Bacillati; phylum Cyanobacteriota; class Cyanophyceae; order Synechococcales; family Prochlorococcaceae; genus Cyanobium; species Cyanobium sp. WKJ7-Wakatipu. The sequence goes on along the minus strand of NZ_JAGQAY010000014.1, from coordinate 46,124 downwards.
GTCGCAACCCGCGATTTTTTAGTGGCCGCAGCAGCCGGCGCAACCCCCTGGCCGACGTGGACCTGATCCTCTGGGGGGTACCGCTGGCAATGGTGGCGATCGCCGGGATCCTGATTGCCAGCACCCAGCGCCAAGCGAATTACGCCGACTGGTACCAGCACTGGGTAACGGCGGCGGTGGGCATGGTTGTGGCCCTACTGCTGGCGCGAATGCCATTGGATCGGCTGATCCCATTTAAGTGGCCGATTTACATAGCCATGGTCGCCAGCCTGGTGGCCGTACGAGTTGTCGGCACCAGCGCCCTAGGGGCCCAGAGCTGGATCAACATTGGCGGCTTTTATGTGCAGCCCTCGGAATTCGCCAAGGTGGGCGCCATCTTGCTTCTCGCCGACGTACTAGCCAGACACCCGGTTGATCGTCCTGTTGACCTGATCCGTCCAGTGGGACTGATCGCCCTGCCCTGGCTGCTGGTTTTTGTGCAACCCGACCTAGGCAGCTCGCTTGTGTTTGGCGCCGTACTGCTGGTGATGCTGTTTTGGGCTGGAATGCCTGGGGCCTGGGTGGTGCTGCTGCTCTCCCCTCTTGTGGCGGCGATAGTGGCAGGCACCCTGCCCTGGCTGCTGCTGGGCTGGGTGCCCCTGATGGGCTGGCTGGCCTGGAAGACCCTGCCCTGGAAGCGGGTGGCCCTGGCGATCAGCCTTGCCGTGCAGGGGATCTTCGCAATCGCCACCCCCTGGCTCTGGGAGCACGGCCTGCGCCCCCACCAGCGAGCCAGGCTTACCTTGTTTCTTGACCCCGCCCAGGATCCCCTCGGCGGCGGCTACCACCTGCTGCAGAGCACCGTGGGCATCGGCTCGGGGCAGATCTGGGGCACCGGCTTGATGCAAGGCTCCCTCACCAAACTGCGGTTTATCCCTGAGCAACACACCGATTTCATCTTCAGCGCCCTTGGCGAGGAAACCGGTTTTCTCGGCTCGGTGCTGGTGGTGGCCGGCTTCGCCCTGCTGATGTGGCGCCTGCTGCAGATCGCTGGACGGGCCCGCAGCGATTACGAGGCCCTGGTGGTGGTGGGAATTGGGGCGATGCTGATGTTCCAAGTGGTGGTGAACATCAACATGACCATTGGACTAGGTCCCATCACCGGCATCCCCCTGCCCTGGCTGAGTTATGGAAGGTCCGCAATGTTGGTGAACTTCATCTCCCTTGGGCTGTGCGCCTCAGCCGCCCGCCGGGGCCGCACGGCCCAGGGCCGCTGGTGAGCCTGGCCGACCTGCGACGTTGTTTGGCTGAAGGGGTGCCAACCGGAGTCGGCAACGAGGACTGCGCGCGGCGGCAGTGGTGGGCAGCCCTGGCCACCCTGCAGGAGGATTTCCTGCTGCCCCACCAACCCCTCCAGGGCCTATGGCTGGCCGCGCCACTGCCCGCCCTCTATGAACCAGCCCTGTTGCAGCAGCTGCAGGGCTGGGTTTGGGCCCCAAGCGACTTGGATGGCCTGCTGCCCAGCCCGGCACCCCTTCTGCCAGGAGCCGGCAACCCAGCTCCATGCGGCAGCTTTCAGCGGCTAGCCCTGGCGGAGGAGGACGGCACCGACCCCCTCCTGCTGGTGATAACCCCCCAGCTACAGGTAGCCCTTTGCCTCGATGGCCCGGCTGAAGGCCGGCGCCTGATTGTTCGCTTCGACCCTGAGGCCCTGTCCGAGGCCCTAGGCCTTATCCATGGGCGCCTACTGAGCCAGGATCCCGCAGCCTCGGCAGACCTGCGCAGCGCCCTAGAGCGACTGGGGCCCCTGCGCAGCGACGACCAACTGGGCTTGCGCTTCTGGCCGCGGCTGGGGGAACGGCTGGCCGCCATGGCCCCCAGCCTGACCCTGCAGCCCCTGGTGCATGGCGGTAGCGATCGCCCAGCCCAGGCCCAGGAGCGCCAGGCCGGCGACACCCCACGAGCTGTTAGCAGCGAATTAGCCCTGCTCGAGGCCCTCACCCACGAGGTGCGCACACCGCTGGCCACGATCCGCACCCTGATCCGGTCCTTGCTGCGGCGCAACGACCTGCCGTCGGTGGTGCGCCAGCGCCTCGAGCAGATCGACGGCGAATGCAGTGAGCAAATCGATCGCTTCGGCCTGATCTTCCTAGCGGCCGAGCTGCAACGCCAACCAGGCTGCGAACAGCCCCTTGAAAGCCACGACCTGGCCCGCACCGACCTCAGTGCGGTGCTGCACCAGCAGCAAGAACTGTGGCAGCGGCAACTGGCGCGCCGCGGCCTGGACCTGGAGCTGGAGGTAGCCGATGGCTTGTCGCCGGTGCTGAGCGATCCGGCCCGGCTCGAAACCATGCTGGGCGGACTAATCGACCGCTTCAGCCGCGGCCTGCCCAGCGGCAGCCGCGTGACCGTGAGCCTGCTGCCGGCCGGCAGCAGGCTGAAGCTGCAGCTCAACAGCGAGGGCCACGACCCCAGCGAGAACGACGTGATGGGGAACGGCGAGCAGCGGGAGCTGGTGGGGCCTGTGCTGAGCTGGAACCCCACCACCGGCAGCCTGCAGTTGAGCCGTCAAGCCACCCAGCGACTGTTCCATCGCCTCGGCGGTCGCCTCACCGAGCGCAACGGCAGCGGCTTGACCGTGTTTTTCCCGGTCTGCTGAAGGGCCGGTTTGTTGACGGGTGTGAAGAGTGCGGCAGAAGCCCCGATCCGGTCAAAACCACGGTGCTAGCTTCCGGCTGAAACGTTCCAAAGCCATGGCAGCGACGGTGCTCAGCGGTCAACTCCCGAAGTACATCGGCAGCACCGGCGGCCTGCTGAACTCTGCTGAAACTGAGGAGAAATACGCCATCACCTGGAGCAGCCCGAAGGAGCAAGTCTTCGAGCTGCCCACCGGTGGCGCGGCCCACATGAATGCGGGCGAAAATCTGATGTACTTTGCCCGCAAGGAGCAGTGCCTCGCCTTGGGCACCCAGCTGCGCACCAAGTTCAAGCCTCGGATCGAGGATTACAAGATCTACCGGATCTTCCCTGGCGGCGACACCGAGTTCCTGCACCCCAAGGACGGCGTTTTCCCCGAGAAGGTCAACGAGGGTCGCACCATGGTTGGTCACAACCCCCGCCGCATCGGCGCCAACCAAAATCCCGCCAATCTCAAGTTCACCGGCAAGAACACCTTCGACGCTTGAGCTGCGTTAACCAACCCCTATAAAGGCGGGGCCAGGCGCCCCGTTTTTTTTGCCTGCCCGCTTGTCCGATGCCCAGCCCCGATCGCGATGGCTTAGCCCAACAGGCTTTTCTCGAGGCAGTCGCGGCTGGCCACAACTTCATCCCCCTCTGGAAGCGCTGGCCTGCTGATCTGGAAACCCCTCTCACCGCCTGGCTGAAGGCCGGAGCGGGTAGCAGTCATGGTGTGCTGCTGGAGTCGGTGGAGGGTGGTGAGCGCATCGGCCGCTGGAGCTTTGTGGTGTCTGATCCTCTCTGGACCCTCACCAGCCGGGGCGACCAAAGTGTGCGCCAGTGGCGCACCGGCTCCGAGGAGCGGCTGCAGGGCAACCCCTTCCATCTGCTGCGCCAGTGCCTAGAGCCCCTATCCAGCCCGCCGATCCCCGGTCTGCCACCGGTGGGCCAGCTATTTGGCTTTTGGGGCTACGAGCTGATCCGTTGGATCGAACCCAGCGTGCCGGTACATCCTTCGGCCGAGGGTGCACCGCCTGATGGCTGCTGGATGTTGGCCGACAGTCTGCTGGTGTTCGACCAGGTGAAGCGCCAGATCACCGCAGTGGCCTACGCCGATCTGAGTGGCGGCCAGGATCCACAGGCTGCCTACGCCGCGGCCGCAGCCCGCATCCAGGCCCTGGAGAAGCGCATGCACGGCCCCCTCCCCGGCGCCGGCACCCACCTGAACTGGCACGACGCCACTGCCGGTGACATCGCTGCCAATTTGCGGACCACCAGCAACGTCGGCCAGGAGGCCTTCGAGGCCGCCGTGAGCTGCGGAGAAGGGCACATCGAAGCTGGCGACGTGTTCCAGCTGGTGCTCAGCCAGCGGCTGGAAACCCGCATCGATCGCGATCCATTCGAGCTCTACCGCAGCCTGCGGATGGTGAATCCCTCGCCCTACATGGCGTTTTTCAACTTCGGCGGCTGGTATCTGATCGGCTCCAGTCCGGAGGTGATGGTGAAGGCAGAACCAACGGCCGCAGGGGGAGTGAAGGCTTCTTTACGGCCAATCGCAGGCACGCGCCCCCGGGGCGCCGATGAGGCCGAAGACCTGGCCCTGGAGGCGGAGCTGCTGGCTGATCCCAAGGAGCGGGCCGAGCACGTGATGCTGGTGGATCTGGGCCGCAACGACCTGGGCCGCGTCTGCCAGCCAGGCACCGTCAAGGTGAGCGAGCTGATGGTGATCGAGCGCTACTCCCACGTGATGCACATCGTGAGCCAGGTGGAGGGCCTGCTGGCCGAGGGCCAAACGGTATGGGACCTGCTGATGGCCTCCTTCCCCGCCGGTACGGTCAGTGGCGCTCCCAAGATTCGGGCTATGCAGCTGATCCACGCCCTGGAGCCCGACGCCCGAGGCCCATACTCCGGGGTGTATGGCGGGGTTGACCTGGCTGGCGCACTCAACACTGCTATCACCATCCGCACGATGGTGGTGCTGCCCCACCCCGAAGGGGGCTGGCGGGTGCAGGTGCAAGCCGGCGCTGGAGTGGTGGCCGACTCCAAGCCCGAACTCGAATACCAGGAAACCTTGAACAAAGCCCGCGGCATGCTCAAAGCCCTGGCCTGCCTGCTGCCGGCCCAGCCATGAGCGCCCCCCTGTTGCTTAAAGGTTTTGAGGTGGAGCTCTACACCGGCCGTGCCGATGGCACGGTGGTGGGCTGCAGCGCCGAGGCTGCGGCCGCCCTCGATGGGTTCGTAACCGAGCCCGATTGCCGCAACCTCGAATACATCACTCCCCCGGATGCCGACTACGCCCGGCAACTGCAACTGCTACTCGAGCCCCGCCAACGGCTGCGCCGCTGGCTCGCCAGCCGCCAGCTCACCCTGCTGCCCGGCAGCACGCTGAGCCTGGGGGACAGCCAGCGTTTTGAGCGCTCAGATCCGGCCAATCCGTATCACGGCTACATCGAGGCCACCTACGGCACCAAGGTGGTTACAGCCAGCGTGCACATCAATCTGGGGCTCACCGCAGGCCACGGCCTCGAGCCAATGACCAGCCTGTTTGCGGGCCTGCGCCTGATGCGCTGCGAAGCGTCCCTGCTCCTGGCCCTCAGCGCCAGCTCGCCCTTTCTCGACGGGGTTGTAACCGCTGCCCATTCCCAGCGCTGGCTGCAGTTTCCCCTGACGCCAGCAGAGGTGCCCCTGTTCCTGGATCACCAGCACTACATCAGCTGGATGGGCGAGCAACTGGCCTTGGGCACCATGCAAAACGTGCGCCATCTCTGGACATCGGTGCGGCCCAATGGCGACAACCGGCCCCACGACCTCAACCGACTGGAGATTCGCATTTGCGATCTGGTCACCGATCCACTCGTGCTTTTGGCGATCACGGCCTTCGCCGAACTGCGCTTACAGCAGTTGATGCGAGAACCGGAGCGCTACGACCCACTCCAGGCCAGCAGCCTGGACCCATCCCAGCTAGCCGCCCTCGCCGATGCCAACGACCGGGCCGCAGCCCGCTCCAGCCTTGATGCCACCGTGATGCACTGGCGCAATGGGGCCCCGATCCAGGCCCGAGACTGGCTTGCTCAGGAGCTGACCGATCTGGCTCCACTTGCTGAAGAGCTGGGCCTAACCCGGGTGCTCGCCCCCCTGCAGGGCGTCCTTGACCAGGGCAACCAGGCCATGAGCTGGCTAGCCGGACACCAGGCTGGCCTGTCGATCCCGACCCTGCTCAACCAGACCGTCGAGGCGATGGCAAGCCAGGAGGCCGAGCTACTTGAGGCAATCGCCACAGACGGGGTGCCTGGTCCTTTGGGATGATCGAAAATCACTCCGCCGCCAATTCAGCTCCCATGCGGCAGTCCATGCCCACTCCCGCTGCAGCCAGCGAAGCGATACCGGCTTCCCAGCGGGTCACGCGGCTGCTGGGCGAGCGTCTCGAATTAGTTGAAGATCTCTGGGAGACGGTGCTGCGCAGCGAGTGCCCCCCCGAGCAGGCCGAGCGACTGCTGCGCCTCAAGCAGCTGAGTGACCCAGACGAGGCTGATGTCACTGGGGCGATCGTGCAGCTGATCCGCGAGATGGATCTGGCCGAGGCAATCGCCGCGGCCAGGGCCTTTTCGCTTTATTTCCAGCTGGTCAACATCCTCGAGCAACACATCGAGGAGGACACCTACCTCGACAGCCTCAAAAACCAGGAAAACGGCCCCAGCGATCCCTTCCTGCCGGCCCTCGCCAACCAGACCGACCCAGCCACCTTTCGCCAGCTGTTCGCCCGCCTGCGCAGCCTGAATGTGCCGCCAGCCCAGCTGGAGAAGTTGCTGCGCACCCTCGACCTGCGGCTGGTGTTCACCGCCCACCCCACCGAAATTGTGCGCCATACGGTGCGGCACAAGCAGCGGCGTGTGGCCACCTTGATCCAGAAACTGGAGCAGGGCAGCGGCCTCAATTGCCTTGAGCGCCAAGGCCTGAGACTCCAGCTAGAGGAGGAGATCCGGCTCTGGTGGCGCACCGACGAACTACACCAGTTCAAACCGACGGTGCTCGACGAGGTCGACTACGCCCTGCACTACTTCCAGCAGGTGCTCTTCGACGCCATGCCCCAGCTACGCGATCGCATTCGCGCCGCCCTGAAGCTGAGCTATCCAGACGTGGAACCGCCACGGGATTCGTTCTGCACCTTCGGCTCCTGGGTGGGCTCAGACCGGGACGGCAACCCCTCGGTGACACCGGACATCACTTGGCGCACCGCCTGCTACCAACGCCAGCTGATGCTGGAGCGCTATCTCAAGGCGGTGAACGAGCTCAGTGACCAGCTCAGCATCTCGATGCAGTGGAGCCAGGTGAGCCCGGCCCTGCTGGAGTCGCTGGAAATGGACCGGCTGCGCTTCCCGGAGATCTACGAGGAGCGGGCTGCCCGCTACCGACTCGAGCCCTACCGGCTCAAGCTCAGCTACACCATGGAGCGGCTGCGGCTCACCCACCAACGGAACCAGCAACTGGCCGATGCCGGCTGGGAGTCTCCCTGCGATGGCAGTGCCCCACCACCGCCGATGGGGGGCAGCATGGCCCCCGCTCCCACCCAGGAGTTGCACTACAGCACGGTTGATGAATTCCGCTACGACCTGGAACTGATCCAAGACAGCCTCGAGCGCACTGGCCTGAGCTGCGAATCGCTGCAGCACCTGATCAGCCAGGCCCAGATCTTTGCCTTCTGCCTTGCCAGCCTGGACATCCGCCAGGAGAGCACCCGCCACAGCGATGCCCTCGACGAACTCAGCCGCTACTTGCAGTTAGCCGTGCCCTACGGCGAGATGGATGAGGCCCAGCGGGTCGAGTGGCTGCTCAGCGAAATCCAGACCCGCCGCCCCCTGCTGCCGCCCACGGCCAAATGGAGTGCCGCCACAGCCGAAACCTTCGCCGTGTTCCGGATGCTGCAGAGGCTGCAGCAGGAATTCGGATCGCGTATTTGCCGCACCTATGTGATCTCGATGAGTCACACGGTGTCCGATTTGCTGGAGGTGCTGCTGCTGGCCAAGGAGGCCGGGCTAGTAGACCCACTTGCCCAGCGCGCCGGCCTGCTGGTGGTGCCGCTGTTTGAAACGGTGGAGGATCTCCAGAGGGCGCCAGCGGTGATGGGCACCCTGTTCCGCCATCCTTTTTACCTAGCCCTGCTGGGCAGTGACGGTGGCCAGCCCCTCCAAGAAGTGATGCTGGGCTACTCCGACAGCAATAAGGATTCGGGCTTCCTCTCCAGCAACTGGGAAATCCATAAGGCCCAGATCGCCCTGCAGCGTCTGGCCATCGAGCACGGCGTCGCCCTCCGCATCTTCCACGGCCGGGGCGGCTCGGTGGGCCGCGGTGGTGGGCCTGCATATCAGGCGATCCTGGCCCAGCCCAGCGGCACCCTCAGCGGCCGCATCAAGATCACCGAACAGGGGGAGGTGCTGGCCTCCAAATACTCCCTACCGGAGCTAGCGCTCTACAACCTGGAAACGGTCACCACCGCCGTGCTGCAGAACAGCCTGGTGAGCAGCCCCGTTGACGAAACCCCCAGCTGGAACGAGCTGATGGGCCGACTGGCGGCCCGCTCCCGCGACCACTACCGGGCCCTGGTGCACGACAACCCCGACCTGGTGGCCTTCTTCCAGCAGGTGACCCCAATCGAAGAGATCAGCAAACTGCAGATCTCCAGCCGCCCGGCCCGCCGCAAGAGTGGCGCCAAGGACCTCTCAAGCCTGCGGGCCATCCCCTGGGTATTCGGCTGGACCCAGAGCCGCTTCCTGTTGCCCAGCTGGTTTGGGGTGGGAGCCGCCCTGCAGGAGGAGCTCGACCAGGATCCAGGCCAGCTGGAGCTACTGCGGTTGCTCTACCAGCGCTGGCCGTTCTTCCGCATGCTGATTTCCAAAGTGGAGATGACCCTCTCCAAGGTGGATCTCGACCTGGCCCACCACTACGTCCAGGCCCTGGGCCGCAGCGAAAACCGCGAGGCCTTTGAAGCAATCTTCCAGTCGATCGCTGCCGAATTTGGCCTTACCCGCGATCTGGTGCTGGCGATCACAGGCCACAGCCGACTGCTGGATGGCGATCCTGCCTTGCAGCTCTCGGTGGATCTACGCAACCGCACGATCATTCCGCTCGGCTTCCTGCAGGTGGCCCTGCTCAGACGCCTGCGCGACCAAAACCGCCAACCACCGATGAGTGAAACGAGCGCCAGCAGCAGCGACGATGGGCGCACCTATAGCCGCAGTGAACTGCTGCGGGGCGCCCTGCTCACCATCAACGGCATCGCGGCGGGCATGCGCAACACCGGCTGAGTCCATTCCCTTCAGCCCCTACCTAGATCAGCCCAGCTCTGGACTCCCTCTTGATCCCGTTCCGCAGCCAGCCCCAAGCCCCACAACTGAGGGATGGTTATTACCTGCTGGCCGATGGCCTACTGCCCAGTGCCGAAGCGCTCAACAGGCTGCTGGTGGCAGCGGGTGATCGGCGCCGGCAGCCTGAGCGCTGGCAGCGGGTGCTGGAGCTAAGCGTTTGGCACTTGGGCGTGGCGGGCCCCGATGGCCAGCTGGTGGGTTTTGTCAGAGCTACCAGCGACCTCGCCCTCAATGCCAACCTCTGGGACCTTTGCGCCGATCCTGCCGATCCAGCTGAGGCAGAGATCCTGGCGGTGCTTGTCCATGCCGCCTTGGGCCGATTGCGCCGGGAGCTGGCGGGGTGCAGTATTTCTCTTTCAGCCCCGCCCCAGGCCCTTGCTGCCCTGGAGCGCTACGGGTTTGCCGTGGATCCGGGGGGCATCCGCGCCATGGGGCTCAAGCTGGAGAATTGATTTCAAGCTGGAGAGTTGATTTCAAACCGGGCTTGGCCAGCAAACCACAGTTCCCAAGCAAAACCCCACCGCCTGGGCCTTGACTGCCTCGGCGGTGGGGAGAGGTGGGGCGGGATGCGGTTGGGTGACGAGCATGGAGGGACTCGAACCCCCGACCCTCAGAACCGGAATCTGATGCTCTATCCAACTGAGCTACATGCCCTTAATGGCACCCTGCCTGGCTTACCTTAACCGCACACCGCATCAGACCCATCCGGCTGCATCGCCTGGAGCTGCTGCGTTTCCGCAATATCAGTCGGCTAGAGCTGAGCCTGGAGGCTCCCCGGCTGCTGGTGGTCGGGGCCAATGGCGAGGGCAAATCCAACCTGCTGGAAGCGGTGGAATTACTTGGCTGCCTGCGATCCCACCGCACCAGTAGCGATCGTGATTTGATCCAGCACGGCGAGGCCAGCGGCCAGGTGCGCGCCCTCACCAGCGGCGGGGACCAGCTGCAGCTGGAGCTGCGCCGAAGTGGCGGCAGGCAGGCCCAGCGCAACGGCAAGCAGCTGGAGCGCCAGCTTGACCTGCTGGGTTCGCTGCGCTGCGTGGGCTTCAGCGCCCTCGACCTCGAGCTGGTGCGGGGCGAGCCCGCTGGCCGGCGTCAGTGGCTCGACCGGGTGGTGCTGCAGCTCGAGCCTCTCTACGGCGATCTGCTGAGTCGCTACGGCCGGCTGCTACGCCAGCGCAGCCAATTGCTGCGGCGCGGCCTGGGGGGAACCAGCCTGCTGGCCCTACTCGACACCTTTGATCTGCAAATGGCCGTGATCGGCACCCGCTTACACCGGCGCCGCTTCCGAGCGATCCGGCGCCTCGAGCCCCTAGCCGCAGCCTGGCAGGAGCGGCTCAGCGGCGGCCGTGAACAGCTGCAACTGAATTACCAAAGCGGCACTGTCTTGGCGGGAGAGGAGGCTGAGGAACCTTGGCGTCAATCCCTGCTTGAGCAGCTACAGCTTCAACGCCAGGAGGAACTGCGGCTGGGCCAATGCATGGTGGGGCCCCACCGGGACGAGCTAGAGCTGGCCTTGGCCGGCCAACCGGCCCGGCGCTATGGCTCGGCTGGCCAGCAGCGCACATTGGTACTCGCCCTCAAGCTGGCTGAGCTCGAACTTGTGGGCTCCGTCCTGGGGGAGCCACCCCTGCTGCTCCTCGACGACGTGCTCGCCGAGCTAGATCCGGAGCGGCAACAATTGCTGCTCGAGGCGGTGGGCGAAGGTCACCAGTGCCTGGTGAGTGCCACCCACCTGGGAGCCTTCAGTGGGGGCTGGCAGGCCGAAAGCCAGGTGGTGCGGATGCGCGCCGGCCAGCTCGATCCGAAGATGCCAACTGAGTAGGTCAACTAGGCCAAGCCACCTAGTTGACCGCGTATGGTTGGGAGCTTGTTTGGTCGGATTCGATGACCCAGACCCTGCCCTGCCTCCACCCGAACCCGGGATGGACTGAGGCCCCTGCTGCTACCACCGCAGCCGCTCCCCTGCCTCACCAGATTTCCGAAACGGTCGGGAAACACTGCATCCTTGAGCTTTATGGCTGCGACAGCGCCAAGCTCGACGACGAAGTCTTCCTGAGGGACACCATCACTGCAGCAGCGAAGCGTGCAGGTGCCACCCTCCTCAACCTGATCACCCACCGATTCGAACCCCAAGGGGTTACGGGATTGGCCCTGCTGGCCGAATCCCATATCTCGATTCACACCTGGCCGGAATCGGGCTACGCGGCGGTTGATGTGTTCACCTGCGGTGATCACACGATGCCGGAAAAAGCCTGTGCGGTGCTCGCCGCCGAGCTTTCAGCCAACGACCACAAGCTCACCAGCTTCCGCCGCGAGACGCCGCCGTCGATTGCTGAGAGCCCGCGTGATCCGTTGCAGGAGCAGGGGTTCACCGCCGCGGTGACCCTCTGATCTCAGCCGGCTAATCACCACTTGGCTGAGCCCAGTTCCCGGTTGAGCTTGCCGCTCACCAGCCCCTCCAGGTCCAGCCCCACGGCGCTAAACCCCATCTCCAGGAAGGCCGCCACCAGCGCCTGCCTGGTTTCGGGCTTGGCCCACAAACCCAGGGCGCGCTCTAGTTGGGCCGAAGGCAGTTCAATCCGAGCCGTCTGGCCCTGGGAGCGCACGCGCACCTGGGGCCATCCCCTTGCCAACAACCAGGCTTCCGCTGCAGCCACCCGCTGCAGCCGCTCCGCCGTGATCGGTTCGCCGTAGGGAAAGCGCGAGGCCAGACACGGCTGGGCCGGCTTGTCCCACCAGGGCAATCCCAGGGCCCGAGAAATTTGGCGTACGCCGGCCTTGTCGAGGCCCACCTCGGCCAGGGGCGAACGCACTCCGAATTCCTTTGCGGCCCGAATGCCGGGCCGATGATCATCTAGATCCTCGGCATTGACGCCATCGAGCACGGTCGCCCCTGCCGCCGCGGCCGCGATCGGCGCCAGCAGCCGGTGCAGCTCCCGCTTGCAGGCGTAGCAGCGCTGGTCAGGATTACTGGCGTAGGCCGGATCTGCCAGCTCCGCCGTAGCGATCTCCCGGTGGGTGATCCGCAGCCAACGAGCCTGCTCCGCCGCCTCCGCCCGCAGGTGGGGGGCTAGGGCCGGCGACACACCCGTAATCGCCAAAGCCGCCTCGCCGCGTTGCTCTACGGCGAGGGCAGCTACTAGGGAACTATCAACGCCACCGGAATAGGCCAGCACCAGCCGATCTAGGCACGCCAACTGCTGACGCAGCGAAGCCAGCGCCAGCTCCAACGGCGGCGGCAACAGCTCCAACGGGGAAAACAGCATCGCCACCAAACTCCTGCCCAGATCTTGGCAACCCCCACCCCAATGACGCCGGTAACATCGCAATATGAGCAGCACCCAGACGCCGCAACGAGGAACGGGCCGGGGTATCGGCATCCGTACGGCGGCCGGCAGCGATGAGCGCGCCCATGGCCAGCTGCACGTCTATGACGGCGATGGCAAGGGCAAAAGCCAGGCGGCCCTAGGGGTGGTTCTGCGCACCATCGGCCTGGGTATCTGCGAGCAAAAACGCACACGGGTGCTCCTGCTGCGCTTTCTCAAGGGGCCCGGCCGGGCCTACGACGAAGACGCCGCCATCGAAGCCCTGCAACAGGGCTTTCCCCACCTGATCGACCAGGTACGCACCGGCAGGGGAGACTTTTTCAGCGCCGAGGAAGCCACCCGCTTCGACCGGCAGGAGGCCCAGCGGGGCTGGGACATTGCCAAAGGGGCCATCGCCAGCGACCTCTACTCGGTGGTGGTGCTCGACGAGCTCAACCCGGTGCTTGATCTGGGCCTGCTTGATATCGAAGATGTAGCCCGCACCCTGGCGGCCAAGCCCGACGGCATGGAGGTGATCTGCACAGGTCGCGGTGCGCCCCGCCAGCTGGTGCAACTGGCGGACCTGCACTCGGAAATGCGCGCCCACCAGGGCCCGGGTGGCCTTGAAGGCGTCGAGATTTACACCGGTGAAGGCAAGGGGAAATCCACCAGTGCCCTGGGCAAGGGGCTACAGGCGATCGGCCGTGGCATCAGCCAGGACAAAAGCCACCGGGTGCTGATTCTGCAGTGGCTCAAAGGTGGCGCTGGCTATACCGAAGATGCCGCCATCGCCGCACTTCGCGAGAGCTATCCCCACCTGGTGGATCACCTGCGCTCCGGGCGCGACGCGATCGTGTGGCGCGGCCAACAGCAGCCGATCGACTACGTGGAAGCCGAGCGTGCTTGGGAGATCGCCCGCGCCGCCATCTCCAGCGGCCTCTACAAAACAGTGATCCTCGATGAAATCAACCCCACAGTTGATCTGGAGCTGCTGCCGGTGGAGCCGATCGTGCAAACCCTGCTGCGCAAACCCGCTGAAACGGAAGTAATCCTCACCGGCCGCTGTAAAAACCGCCCTGCCTATTTCGACCTGGCTTCGGTGCACTCCGAGATGGTGTGCCACAAGCATTACGCCGAGCGCGGCGTCGATCTCAAACGCGGCGTGGATTACTGAGTCTGGATTACTGAGAAGAGGCCTCAGTAGCGCATCACACTCGGATCAACTTCCTGGCTCCAGGCGTCGATGCCCCCGCTCACATTGATGCCCTCGATGCCGTGGCGCTTCAGGGCAATCAGGGCCTTGGCACTACGGCCGCCCAGCTTGCAGTGGGCGTAGAGGGTTTTGCCCGCCGCCAGCTGCTGGATGCGTTCCACTGCCGTGCCGTTCTCGATCTGATCGAGAGGGATCAAAACAGCGCCGGGAATCACGGCGATCTCAGCCTCGGGGGGATTGCGCACGTCGATCAGCACCAGGCCACTGGTGTCACCATCGAGCAGCGTTTTGAGCTCGCCCACGCTGATACTCTCCACAGCTCCGGATTCTTCCTGGCCAGGTGCGGTGCCGCCAACGCCGCAAAACTCTTGATAGTCAATAAGTTTGTCGATCACGGGGCGCTCGGGATTGGGCCGCAGCTTCAGCTCGCGGAACTTCATCGCCAGGGCATCGAACAGGAGCAGGCGGCCGCTGAGGGTGGTGCCGATGCCGGTGATGATCTTCACCGCCTCGGTGGCCTGGATCACGCCGATGATTCCGGGCAGCACCCCCACCACGCCGCCCTCGGCGCAGGAGGGCACCATGCCCGGCGGCGGCGGTTCGGGGAACAGGTCGCGGTAGTTCGGGCTCTCGGCATCCAGGTTGAACACCGTGGCCTGGCCCTCGAAGCGGAAGATCGAGCCGTAGACATTTGGCTTACCAAGCAGCACGCAGGCGTCGTTCACCAGGTAGCGGGTGGGGAAGTTATCAGTGCCGTCGCAGACCAGGTCGTAGCCGGAAATGATCTCCAGGGCATTTTCGCTGGTGAGGGCGGTCTCGTAGAGATCCACCTGGCAGTGGGGATTGATCTCCAGGATGCGGGCCTTGGCCGATTCAATCTTGGGCTTGCCAACCCAGCTGGTGCCATGGATCACCTGGCGCTGGAGGTTGGAGTGGTCGACCACATCGAAATCGACGATGCCGAGCCGGCCTACGCCGGCAGCCGCTAGATAAAGAAGCAGGGGCGAGCCCAGCCCACCGGTGCCCACGCACAGAACAGAAGCTGCCTTGAGCCGCTTTTGCCCCTCCATACCCACCTCTGGCAGGATCAGGTGCCGGGCAAAGCGAGCAACCTCATCGGGGCTGAGCTGGACGCCGCTGGTGTCGGGAGGAAGCATGGCCTCTTGGATCAGGACACCATTCTCCATGGCAGGCGCAGGGGCGCGGCCGGAGCTTCCGGCAGCCACCAGGCAACCAACTCCCCACCAAGGGTTTGGGCCCCGAGGATCACCATCAAAGTGGATATCCCACACAGACTGCGATCGGTGCCAGAAGGCACGGCCCCACTAGTGGGGTGGCTGTGGGCCGAGCCCAGCAGCTCCAGCCCCTGAGCCCTGCCCCACTTCTGCGCCTGCAGCTGCTCCCTTGGATCAATCGCAAAGCGCTGGCAGCGTTGCTGAGGCTGGGGCCAGACGTTGCAACACGGCCAGACCAGGCGCAGTTGCCAGTCGAAGTCCAAGCGTTCACCAAGCAACAGGGCACAACCCTCCTCCGGTTCTGCGCTGGCCAGGATGGGGCGCAAAACGGTGAGCAGGTGCAGATCTGCCCTGATTTGCTCTGGCGCTTGGGAGAACACGCCGATACCTTATGAATCATTCCAAACATTCGCCTCCCAACCGGTCCATGAGCGATACCACCACCGACGCGGTTGAGCAGGGCACTGCCACTGAAGTGGAGACTGACGCCACCTCCGGTGCAGCCGAAGCCAGCTTCAGTGAGCGTTACAGCGAAATTCTTGCCAAGGTGAACGGCACCCTGGACCAGGTGGACTGGAGCCAGATGGGACGGATCGGCAAAGCCAGCGGGGTGATTCTGGCTGTGATCGTCGCTCAGATCCTGATCAAAGGAGTGCTCGACGCAATAAACCTGCTGCCCGTAGTTCCTGGCCTGCTGGAACTGCTGGGCTTGGTGGTTGTCGGCCAGTGGAGTTGGCACAACCTCACCACCAGCGAAAAGCGTGGTGCCGTGGTGGCCAAGGTCCAGAACCTCCGCAAGGAATATCTGGGCTAATCAGCTCCTATTAACTAGCAGCTGATCAATGCTGGCTTGAGCCTGGCGCCCCCAGCCGCCGCCAAACAGATTGGCGTGATTCAAAAGGTGGTACAGGTTGTAGAGGGCGACCCGAGCCTTGGCCCCAGGCTCCAGCGGCCAGACATCTTCGTAACCGCTAAAAAAAGCTTTCGGAAATCCGCCGAATAGCTGGGCCATCGCCATATCCACCTCCCGATCCCCCCAATAGCAAGCGGGGTCGAAAATTGTGCTGCAGCCATTGGTCAGCAGGCCCGCATTGCCGCACCAGAGATCCCCGTGCACAAGCACCGGCTCACAGTGATGGCCGCTTAGCCGTAGCAGCACCAGCTCCAGCAGCTCCCGTGCTCCCCGCAGCGGCTCTCCCCGGCTAGCGGCCCAGGCCAGCTGGGGCGACAAGCGACACTCCGCAAAAAACACCCCCCAATCGGAGCGCCAGCCGTTGGGCTGGGGGGCTGATCCAATGAAGTTGTCTGCCGCAGCCCCGTAACCCTGGGCTGGTGCCGAGCCGGCACTGCTGCGGTGCAGCTGGGCCAAGCCCTGGCCGCATTGAAACCAACCACTTTCAGCTGCGGCGCCAGGTGAGCCTGCCAACTGCAGCCAGCTGAGCAGCAGCACGGCGAGATCGCCGGCCACTCCCCATGCCAGGGGCTCTGGAATCACCAGCGCGGCAGGCGCATGCTGTGCCAACTGCCGCAGGCCGCTTAGCTCCGCCTCAAACATGGGCAGGGCTACGGCCGCGTTGGTCTTGGCAAACAAGCTGCGACCATCAGCCAACTCCAGCCGCCAGGCCTGGTGGATACAACCACCCCCCAGAGGCGTCTGGGCCACCACGGCGCAGCCGAGCTGCTGCTCTACCCAGGCCTGCATCGCGCGCCCGCGCACCTGGTTGCCAGCATGGCGCCATGGAGAAGCGCCTCGATGTGGTGGTGGTGGGCGCCGGCATCGCCGGCCTCACCGCCGCAGCCCTGCTGGCCCGGGAGGGCCTGACGGTGGAACTGCTGGAAGCCCACCAGCAGAGCGGCGGCTGCGCCGGCACCTTCCGCCGCGGCCCCTACACCTTTGATGTGGGCGCCACCCAGGTGGCAGGCCTGGAACCTGGCGGCAGCCACCAGCGCCTGCTGGCCCACTTCGCTCTGCCCTTACCGCAGGCCACCCCCCTGGATCCGGCCTGCGTGGTGGATCTGGCCGATGGCCAGCCGCCGGTGCGGATCTGGCGCGAACCGGAGCGCTGGGCCGCCGAGCGGGAGCAGCAGTTTCCCGGCAGCGGCCGCTTCTGGCAACTGTGCGCCGTCCTGCACCAGGCCAACTGGACCTTCGCTGGCCGCGATCCGGTGCTACCACCGCGCACCCTCTGGGATCTGGGCCAGCTGCTGCCGGCCCTGCGCCCCGCCAACCTGGCCAGCGGCCTGCTGGCCGGCGCCACGGTGGCCGATCTGCTGGCGCTCACGGGCTGCGGCGGCGACCCGCGCCTGCGCCGCTTCCTCGATCTGCAGCTACGCCTCTACTCCCAGGAGCCCGCCGATCGCACCGCCGCCCTCTATGGCGCCACCGTGCTGGCCATGGGCCAGGCACCGCTGGGGCTCTGGCACCTGCAGGGCTCAATGCAGGTGCTCAGCCAGCAGCTTGAGCAGGCCCTGGCTGCCGGCGGCGGCCAGCTGCGACTGCGGCATCGGGTGAAAGCCCTGCAGCGCAACAACGAGCCTGGAGGCGGGGCGGGCTGGAGGTTGCAGGGCGAGCAGCTAGGGGGGGCCGGCAAGGGGCAGGAGTTCAGCTTGAGCGCTACCAATGTGGTGCTGGCCATACCGGTGCAAAGCCTGCCCGCTCTGCTCGGGCAGCAGCTACCCGCGGGCTACCGCAGCCGGATAGAAGATTTGAGCGATCCATCTGGGGCATTGGTTTTTTACGGTGCCATTGAGCGAGCACTGCTGCCTGCCAACTGCCCCAGCCACCTACAACTCGATTGGGCCGATCCGGGCACCTTGTTTGTGTCGGTGAGCCACGAGGGCGACGGCCGGGCGCCGGTGGGCCTGGCCACGGTGATCGCCAGCGTTTTCACACCAGCGAAACCCTGGTTTGGCCTCGAACCCACCGCCTACGACCAAGCCAAGGCCGAAGCGCTGGCCGCCATGCAGCGGGGGTTGGAGTCGCTGCTGGGCATCAGCCCAGCACAGTGGCGCCACGCTGAGCTGGCCACACCCCGGGGTTTTGAGCGCTGGACCGGGCGGCCCTTTGGCTTTGTGGGTGGTCTGGGACAGCACCCCAGCCGCTTCGGGCCCTTCGGCCTAGCCAGCCGAACCCCTCTGCCGGGCCTGTGGCTGTGCGGTGATTCGATCCACCCCGGAGAGGGCACCGCCGCCGTCGGCCTCTCAGCCCTGATGGCCTGCCGGCAGCTGCTGGCAGAGCGGGGCCAGACGCTGAGCCTCAGCGGACTGAGAACCTAGCCATGTCAGGGGGATCAGAGAAACTGCGGCCGCAACTCCTGGCTGCGATCGAGCACCTGCCGCAAGCCCTGCCAATTCCCCTGGCTCACCTGCTGCTCGAGGGCTTCCAGCTGCTGCCGGTAGACCGCCAGCGCCACTAGCAGCGCCTCGCGGTTGCAGCGGGCCATCAGGGTGCCCAACTCCGGATTGCCGCCGCCCACCCGGCTGGTGTCGGCAAAGCCGCTGGAAGCCAGGGCGCGCACTAGGCCGGCTAGATCCCCGGCGCCCGCAGCGCCAGCCCGATCAGCCGTCTGCAGCAAGGCGGCACCCACCAAAACCGGGAGGTGGGAGATCAGCGCCACCGCTTGGTCGTGCTCAGCGGCGCCGCAACTGAGCCAGTGGGCCCCCACAGCCTGGGCCAAGCCCTGAACCAACGCCAGCGCCTGCGGATCGGTAGCGGCAGCGGGGGTCGCCACCCAAGGGCGCCCGTGAAACAACCCGTGCTGGCCCGCCTCCACCCCCGCCTCAGCCGTACCGGCCATCGGATGACTAGCGACAAAACGGGGATGCAGGCCCTGCCAGAGCTCCAGCACCGGCGCCTTCACCGAACCCACATCGGTGATCACCGCCTGGGGTGGCAACGCCGCCACCAACTCCTGCGGCGGCTCCAGCAGCCGGTCTAAGGGCAGGGCCAGCACCACCAGGCTGCAGCCCGCCAGCACGGCGGGGTTGGTGCCCACCTCGGTGGCCAGTAGCCGCTGCCGGGCTCGCTCGGCGGTGGCCTCACGGTGCACTAAGGCACGCACCTCCACGCCTTGGTGCTGCAGATCCAGCCCCAAGGAGCCGCCAATCAATCCCAAGCCCACGATCCCCACGGGCCCCTGCCGCCACGGATTGGCAGTGCTGTGAGCACGAGCCTGGGGGCTGGGCAAGGAATGGGGAGTCATCGGGGCGCAGGAGCCATCCCGCCAGCTTCCTACGCTTTTGATCTGTTGGTTGGCTGGGAATGCTCGAAGCCCGCGCCCATCAGCAACTCAAAGACCTATTGCGCCAGGAGGGCAGTGCTCCCTGGCCCCACCACCTCAGCCTCAGCCGCTTGGTGGCCCGCAGCCTGCGCCGCGGCGACCACACCCTGGTGCGACTAGCCCCAGGCAGCGAACCCAGCTGGTGGATCAGCCTGCTGGTACCCCTTGCCCTGAGCGAGTGCCCCCTGGCAATAGTGGTGGGCGAGGCCCAACGCCAACGGCTGCTACAGGTGGAGCTGCCCAGGCTGGCAAAGGCCGAACCAAGCATGGCCCTGCCCTGCTTCGAGGGCGACCGAGCACCAGAAGATGCCCGCGCCTGGTTGCTTAACCATCAACAGCTGGTGGCGGCCTGGCAAAAGGGGTGGCTGGGGGAGCGCCAACTGGTGATCCCGGAGGCGGAACAGCTCGACACCCTGCTGCGCCAAGCCCTGGAGGTGGTGGTCACGCCCCAGCACTGGGACCAACTGCGGCGGGCCCAGCCCGCGGCCGAGTCAAGCCTGCTGAGCCTGCACCAACGGCTCAATCGCCGAGTGCTCAGCGCCCCCCACCGTCCCAACCAGCTGGTGGCCCTGTCCCCAGACGACGAAGCCCCCCTGCGCCATCTACTGCAGCTGCTAAGCCCCCTACCCGCGCCATGGCCCGACTGGCTGGCCGCCAAGGGCGAAGGCTGGACCAGCTGGGCCCAGCTGAATCCCCAACTGCTGCAATGGCAACTGCACCGCCACCCCCTCGAGCCCTTGGCGGTGCTGCGCGGCCTGCTGGAGCGGCGGGGTGCGGTGCTGCTGGGCCAACTTGCGCCGGGGAGTGAATTGGGGCTGCAGCCTGCTGTGGAGCTGAATCTCGGCGATGCGCCCCTTGCCGACCCCCTGCCCCTGTTTGCGCCGCTGCGCCAACCGCTGCCGAATAGCCCGAACTACGGACAGCACCTGCTCGAGCAAAGCCGGCGGCTGATCCTTGGCCAAGCTGGGCTAACGGTCGTGCTGATCGATGACGACGCCCTGCGATTAGGACTGACCAGTGGGCTGGCAGCGGAATTCGGCAGTCGAGTAGTGCACGAGAGCACCGCGCCCAAAGGCAATGGGGTGATTTGTGCACGCTGGTGCTGGTGGCTCGAACAGCAGACCCGGCTGCCGCTGCCAGGCCAGATCGTGATCGCCCTGCTGCCGATCGCCAGCCTCGAAGATCCCCTCACCGCTGCGCGAGTAATGGCATTACGCCAAGGGGGGCGCGATTGGTTCCGAGAGGGCCTGCTGCCAGATGCCCTCACCCGTTTGCAGCTCGGTGTAGCGGGGCTTAGGCGCGAGGGCGCTGGCCGGCTGGCCGTACTGGATGGACGGCTGCGGGGGCGGAGCTGGGGCCGCCAGGTGCTTGCAGCCCTGGAACCCTGGATCAACCTGACCCGCTTACTGCCTCACTGACGTGGGATCCTGACTTCACCATCCAAGTAGCGGAGGCCATGGGGGAAGCCAAGCGTCGCAGTATTCAGGGACTGCCACCCAAGCTGGTTAAGCCAAAACGGCCGAAAGAAATTGACACCTCGCCACGCGTCGCAGCCTGGCTGCCCCTGACGCGCAACCAGGCTGATCGCTTCGTCACCCTCACCACCAAAGGGGCCTGGATAGGCATCGGCGCCCTGGTGCTGTTCTGGCTGACGGTGCGTTTTGTCGGCCCAGCAGCCGGCTGGTGGAACCTGTCCGACGGCTGACCCGCGAAATCCTGAAGAAAAGATTAGGATCTTTTGAATCCGTCTGGTCGTCGTGTTCCCACGCTTAGCCGAGCAGTACAGATCTGTGGTTCACGACCTGGTGATGAGTCTTCAGGCTCTCGCCAAAAGCCTTCAAGACCGAGGCATTGCTGCCACCTGCTACGTCTGCGGTGATGGCCGGGACGGTCACGGGGCCTCCTTCGTCGCCAACCTCGACGCGAACCACATGGTGCGGTTTTTAGTTTCCGATTTCGGCATCAGCTGGGTGGAATCCCGCGATGGCCACGAACTGGTGAAGCTAGAAGGAGCCGAAGCCATCCAGGAGCTACAGCGAGTCGCCCAGGTGCTCCAAAGCCCCGTGGCAGCAAAGGGATCGCGAGCTCAATCGCCAGCCAACCCGCCTAACCCCAACCAGCTCAAGGGAGCATTCACGCTCCCTTGAGCTGGAGCAAGCCGCTCAGCTAGCCACCAACAACTCTTCGAGGCCATCGCCCGCTTCAGCGAGCCCTGATGCTGCAACAGCCGCCTTAGCAGCCGCGGCCAGGGGCTTCATGGAATTGGCGGTGACCTCTGAGCCCTCCTTCAGCTTTTGCCGAGTGAGTTGCTCAATCACCTCAGCCTGGGCTGGGTTTTGCTCCAACCAGGTGATCGTGTTGTCCCGGCCCTGACCAATGTTGTCGCCCTCGTAGCTGTACCAGGCACCTTTGCGGATCACCACACCGGTCTCCTCGGCCAGGTCGAGCAAACAGCCAAGGGTGCTGATGCCACGGCCAAACAGGATGTCGAATTCGGCGATCCGGAAGGGCGGGGCGACTTTGTTTTTTGCCACCTTCACCTTGGCGCGGATGCCGTACTCCTCGGTGCCCCGCTTGAGGGTCTGAATCCGGCGAATGTCCAAGCGCACCGATGCATAAAACTTGAGGGCGTTACCACCGGTGGTGGTTTCCGGATTGCCGTAGGTGACACCGATCTTCTGGCGCAGCTGGTTGAGGAAGATCACGGTGCAGCCGGATTTACCGATGTTGCCGGTGATCTTGCGCATGGCCTGGCTCATCAGGCGAGCCTGGGCACCTACAGCCAGGTCCCCCATTTCACCTTCAATTTCAGCGCGGGGGGTCAAGGCCGCCACCGAGTCGATCACCACGATGTCCACGGCCGCTGAACGCACCAGCTGGTCGACGATCTCCAAAGCCATCTCACCGGTATCCGGTTGGGAGACCAGCAGGTTTTCAATGTCAACGCCAAGGGCCGCTGCATAGACGGGGTCGAGGGCATGCTCCGCATCCACAAAAGCGGCCACACCACCTCGCTTCTGCACCTCAGCAATGGCATGCAGGGTGAGGGTGGTCTTACCGGAACTCTCCGGCCCATAGACCTCAACTACGCGACCCTTGGGATAGCCCCCACCCAAGGCCAGATCCAGGGTGAGGGCCCCAGTGCCGATGGTTTCCACCCGCATGCGGGAGGCATCCCCCAGGCGCATGATCGAACCCTTGCCGAAATTGCGCTCGATCTGATTCAAGACAAGCCCCAAGGCCTTGTCGCGCTCGGCTGCTGCCCGGCTATCGGCAGTCGAATTATTAGCTGAAGAGGCCGTAGCCGCAGAATTAGTAGCTGAAGAGGCGGTAGCTGCAGAAGAGGCAGAAGCCGAAGCAGAACTGGCTGAGGCGCGGGAAGCAGGGGGCACGGAAGGGCTGGAGGAGGAGTTAGGGGTAGCGGGCATAACAGCAATCAAATGCGAAGGAACAGGCCGCAAAGACGCAAAGCAGGGCGGGGAGCTAGCCGTAAATCGGCATGACCCGCAGGCACGACCTCCAGGCAAACCCGAAGACGGCCATCCTGCGGCCTCTAAGCAGCTAGTGCCCCTAAAGCGGGCCGGCGTATCAATTGCTAATAGTACGAGCGTACTCTAGCTCACTGGGGCCATTGCGCCAGGGGGGCAGCAAATAGCTCCGGCGTCAGCCAGCCGATGCCAGCCGGCAAAGCCTCAGCGTCCTGGGGACCCAAGTACCCCCAACTCACCAAAAAACAACGGACCGATGCCAAGCGGGAATCGGCCCGCACCGTTGCCAGCGTGGGGCGTCTGTCTTCAACAAACCAGAGCGGGCGCCCCTGATCCAGCAGCTGGTGCAGCACCTCGGGCTTGCTGCCGTGCTCGTGGCCATAAAGGGCGGAAGGCTCTAGAGCCGCCGCCGCCAACAGCCTGGCCGCAAAAGCGGCGCCCTTGGTGGTGAGCACCACCCAGTCGGCCCCTTCCTGCCCCAAGCGCTGTAATCGCTCCTTCACCCCCGGGTAAAACCTGTGGCGGGAAAGCCAGGCAGCAGGCGCTTCAGCGATGGCGCCATTGCGGACCTGCTCGAGCTGGCGCTGCAGCCGCTCCGGCTGCCACCCCCAACGGGCCAGAGCGGCAGGCAAGGCCCCGTCGTAATCGGCCAGCAACTCCTCCAAGTTGAGATCCGGGCGGCCCAGCTCCGCTGCCATCAGCACCATCTCCCAACCCTTGTGAATCAGGGGCCGCAAGCTGGTGAAACCTGCCGGTGCCTGCTCTGGGAGCACCAGCTCTGGAGCCAGCTGCAGGGCCGCCGCCCGGGCCGACCACCAGTATTCGGGCATGCCATCCATCAACACCCCGTCGAAATCAAAAACGATCAAGGGGCCAGATTTAGCCCAAAAGCCAGTCGCAGCAGGGGGAGCGAAAGACATGGATCAAAACTGGGTCGCTAGGATTCGAACCTAGGAATGGCGGTACCAAAAACCGCTGCCTTACCGCTTGGCGACGACCCAATGGCGCTCTGAAAGAGCTTGAACCAAACCTAACGGATGGGCTCAACCGGAAATTCCGGATACCAAGATAGTTACCCATAGCGCCCGGTCCTTCGTCAACCGCCGCAGCCACCGGCTCCTAGCTCAGACAGGAAATAGCCGCAGTCGCTGCTCCACACCGCGACCAAACACAGCGGTGCGTAGCCGGTAGCGATCAGCCAATTCCGCCTGCATCAACCGCACCCTCTCGCTGCGGGGCAGCAGCTCTACGGGCTGGCCGTGGGGCAACACCACCTGTTCAACAGCCAGCCGGCATTCCTCCAGCCCGGCGAGTGCGTCATCGGCCTGGGCGCTGCAGGCAGCCACTGCGACTGGATCCTTTTGCGCCTGGCCCTCACGATGACGCTGGAGCAGCCGCTCTAGGGCGCGCTGTAGCTGGGGCGGGGCCGCCGACTTCAGGACCAAAATCGGCAGGCCCAGGTCCTGAGCCTGACGGCGCACATGGGGATCACGGCCGAGATGTTGGCGCAGGCTGAGTACCGCGTCAGCCAGCTCGACACTGCCCACCAGCTCCACTGGCAACTGACGGGCCCGCACCACCTGCTCCAGCGGCCCCAGGCTGAGGCCCGCTCCGTACACCCGCAACATCGCTGCCGCGGCTTCAACCGCTGGGAGCTCTGACGCCGCGTCAGCGTCCTCCAACTCGGGCAGGGGTGCGGCCGCCAGCCGTGGTCGCCCATGGGGCCGCGGCGCCACCGCCTCCCTGGCAGCCGGGGCAGGCGCTGACTCAAGTTGCCGCTGCAGCTGCCCATCAGCGCCGAGCTCCCGAATCTCGGGGCGCCCCACCTGGCCCCGCAGCAGCATGTCCACCGTGCGGGCCACATCCCTGTGCACATGCCAACGATGGCGGCTGTGCATCTCAACCGCCATGGCAAAAGTGGGCTCGGCAGCCCTCTCCAACACGGTTTTCTGCGTGCGGCGGCGGCGGGCCTCCTCATCGCCGAGCGTCACCGCCTGAATGCCACCCACCAAATCGGAGAGAGTGGGATTTTTGATCAAGTTTTCGATGGCATTGCCATGGGCCGTGGCCACGAGCATCACGCCACGCTCGGCAATGGTGCGAGCCGCCTGGGCTTCAAGCTCGGTGCCGATCTCGTCAATAACGATCACCTCGGGCATGTGGTTTTCCACGGCCTCGATCATCACCTGGTGCTGAAGCTCCGGCCGAGCTACCTGCATGCGCCGGGCGCCGCCGATGGCGGGATGGGGAATGTCGCCATCCCCGGCGATTTCATTGCTGGTGTCAATCACCACCACCCGCTTGCCCAGGTCGTCGGCCAACACCCGGGCGATCTCGCGCAGGGCGGTGGTCTTGCCCACACCAGGGCGCCCCATCAACAGCAGCGACTCGCCGGCATCGAGCAGGTCGCGCACCATGGCCACTGTGCCAAACACTGCTCTGCCCACCCGGCAGGTGAGTCCCACGATCGTGCCGGTGCGGTTGCGGATCGCACTGATGCGATGCAGGGTGCGCTCAATGCCGGCACGGTTGTCGCCGCCGAAGCTGCCTAATCTCTCCACCACTGCAGCCAGGTCGGCGCGCTCCAGGGGCTGATTGCCCAGGGCGCTTACCTGGCCCGGGTAGCGGGCCTCGGGCACCCGGCCCAGGTCGAGCACAACCTCCAGCAACTGCTCACGCGACTCGGCGGTCGCCAAGGCCGCCTGCACCACCTCAGGCAGCAGGGCCAGCAGGCGATCGAGGTCGTCGGTGACGCGCTGGGGGGCGATCAAAGCAGGGCTGGACACCGAATCGCAAGGCACTAGGTACGTTCTAGCCAGGGATTAACAAGCTCCCGAGCCAGCCCCAGGGCAAGGGGGAAAAGCTCGGCATCGGCCAGCAAAGAGCGTCCCCGCCCCTGGGCCTCTAATAGCAGGGGCTGCAACAGCCGGCGAGCCACGCCACCAAAGGCGACGCCAGCGATTCGATGCTGCAAGGGATAGCTCGTCAACTGAGGCAGCGTGTGAGCGTTGGTGCCCCCAGCCAGCTGCACGGGGCCGGGGGGAGCCTGGGGGAGCACGGCCGCAACCAACTTGACGGCCGCTCGGGCCGTACCCGCCCCCACATCACCACTCATCGGCCGGCCATCGAGCTGCCAAAGGGGACGAAAGCCGGCGCCGCGCAGCAGGCTGAAGCGCTGCCATAGCTCCACCACCAACGCAGAGGGCGACTGGGCTGTGCCCTCAAGACCCGCACTCACCGCCAGCCGCTGCAGCTGCACGCCACTGGCCCGCAGCTGGCCAACCCGCTCTGCAAAGGCCACGCCGCGACCGGGGTGGGTGTGGAGTTCCACCGCATCAGGCCGCAACTGCGCAAGCAGGGGAGGCACATCCGCCCCTGCCAGCACCTGACTCCGCTCCTCAATCATTCCGTGGGGGCAGGCAGGCAGGCAGCGGCCACAGCCATAGCAGCGCTCCGCCAACACTCCTGGAGCGCCAGTAGCAGCAAGCCCGATGGCCAAGGCCGGACAAACCCGCTCACAGGGGCGGGGGCAGGCCGCCGGGCAGCAGGCGGGGTCGAACCAAGCCTTACGGAAATGGGGATCGTCGCCATCGCTGAGGCTCAACATCAGCCAGGGGCGACTGGCGCCACGGGCTTCGGCCCAATCAATCCCGCGGCGGATCGCGGCCACTACAGCCGCATCTACCGCGCCATCTATGCAGTGCACCCCGGCCAGAGAAAAAATGCCGCAGAGGTCTTCGATCCCAGCCAGATCCTGGTTGCTAGCCCCACAGATCAACTTGACCCAGCGGCCTAAGGCGAGAGCCTCCTCAGGCGTCAAGCAGCTGCTCAAGGGGCTGCCAGCGCAGTTCACGGGAACCGCCCATCTCCACCACAAGCTTGAGGCGAGGCTCACGCTGGCAGAGGGAGATCAGAGACCCCAATTCAGCCTGAGAAAGAACCTGACCTTCCAACAACCAAAGCAGGATCGGCTGCGTGCCCTCGAGCAAAGCCCCCAATTGGGGCATCACCCGCTGCACCTCGCCCACGGCTGCACCCCTGCCCACGCTCTGGTGACCCAGGTGGGGCGGACGCACACCGTGCAACTGCAAAAGAAAGGCCTCAGGATCACCAAGGCCCCGCGCCGATGTGAGCTGGGCGCGATAACCAACAGCCCGCATCCGGCGCATCAAGCGAGTCTCTGCGCCACCCTCAAGGGGTGCAAATAAGGCCAGAGCACCAGCGCGCTCAAGGTCCTGGCGGAAACCGCGACCGGAGAGCAGCAGGGGCATTACGGGTAATTGCTAGCTACACACCACTTTGGCAGCCCAAGCAGGGTTAGGCGGTGGGGTATGTTCATCAACTGTGCCATTGATATGTGCCCGACCGCTAGCCGGGCCTCCAGATCACGGCACACGATCACCAGTGGTGGTGATCGTCCTCGGCCAGCACGGTTCCAGCATCTTTAAAAAGGTTGCAGGTCCCGTCGGGAAACTGCCAGAACGCATTGCTCTCACGTCTGTTGAGTCCAGTCCGGTTCCGATAAGTCCCAGCCGCGCTGATCCGAATCAGATCAGCCTCGCTAGCCCTTGGAAATCGCAACCCGTCGATGGAGGCCCAAGCTTCCGCGGCGAAGAGCGGCCCCTCGGCCGAGCCAGGCAACATCCTGACCGCTTCAGTTTCACCGTCGTGCATGAGCCACTTGCTCACTGCGCCCGGTGGTCCAGCTGGCGTTGTTTCCCCTCCTATGTCTATTGGCATTCTTGGGAAGAAATTGGGCATGTCCCAGTTCTTCAACGACGAGGGCAAGTCCATCCCGGTCACCTTGATCGAGGCGGGTCCTTGCCGCATCACCCAACTCAAAAGCACCAGCACCGACGGCTACAACGCCGTTCAGCTTGGTTTTGGCGACATTCGCGAAAAGCTCGTGAACAAGCCAGCCAAGGGGCACCTAGCCAAATCTGGTGATGAGGTCCTGCGCCACCTGAAGGAATATCGGGTCGACAGCGTGGATGGCCTTGAGCTGGGTGGCTCCATCTCCGTGACGGCCTTTGAGCCTGGTCAAAAGGTTGATGTGAGCGGCGACACCATGGGCCGTGGCTTTTCCGGCCTCCAAAAGCGCCACGGCTTCAGCCGGGGCCCCATGACCCACGGTTCCAAGAACCACCGAGAGCCTGGCTCGATCGGCGCCGGCACCACGCCGGGCCGCGTCTACCCCGGCAAGCGCATGGCGGGCCGCTACGGCGGCAAACAAATCACCACCCGCGGCCTCGTCATCCTCAAAGTGGATGTGGAGCGCAACTTGCTGGTAGTGAAGGGTTCGGTGCCCGGCAAGCCTGGCGCCCTGCTCAACATCCGCCCGGCGAACCGGGTGGGCGCCAAAGCCGGGAACTGAGGAGAAAACCAATGGCTAATTGTGTAATTCGCGACTGGCAAGGCAAGGAGGCCGGCAAGGCTGCCCTTGAACTGAAAGTCGCTAAGGAATCGTCTGCCACAGACTTGGTGCATCGCGCCGTGGTGCGTCAGCTGGCAAACGCCCGTCAGGGCACGGCCAGCACGCTTACCCGCGCTGAAGTAGCCGGTGGCGGCCGCAAGCCCTACAAGCAAAAGGGCACAGGTCGGGCCCGCCAAGGCTCGATTCGAACCCCCCTCCGCCCCGGCGGTGGTGTGGTGTTTGGTCCCAAGCCCCGCAGCTACACCCTGGCGATGAACCGCAAGGAGCGTCGCCTGGCCCTGCGCACCGCGTTGATGAGTCGCATCAACGACATCACCGTGGTCAAGGGCTTTGGCGTTGGGCTCGATACTCCCAAAACCAAGGAAATCACCGCCGGCCTCGGCCGGCTTGGTATCGAAGCCGGCACCAAGGTGCTGGTGGTGCTCGACGGAGCCTCCGAGGCCGTGCGCCGCTCGGTGCGCAACCTCGAGAAGGTCAAGCTGATCGCTGCGGATCAGCTCAACGTGTTTGATTTGCTCCACGCCAACAAGTTGGTGGTGAGCGAGGAAGCACTCGCGAAGATTCAGGAGGTCTACGGCGATGGCTGAACGTTTTTCGAGCCGGCTTGCGGATGTGATCCGTCGGCCGCTGATCACCGAGAAGGCCACCCGGGCCCTCGAGCAGAACCAGTACACCTTTGAGGTGGACCATCGGGCTGCAAAACCCGACATCAAGGCTGCCGTTGAACAGCTGTTCGACGTCAAAGTCATCGGCATCAGCACCATGAATCCCCCTCGCCGCTCCAGGCGGGTGGGCCGCTTCGCCGGCAAACGTGCCCAAGTGAAGAAAGCAGTGGTGCGCCTCGCCGAAGGCAATGCCATCCAGCTGTTCCCTGAGTCCTGAGGGGTCTGAAAAGAAATGGCTATCCGTAAATACCGACCCATCACCCCCGGCACCCGTACCCGTGTCGCCAGTGACTTCTCCGAAGTAACTGGCCGCGAACGGGAGCGAGGCTTGGTGGTCGCCAAACACCGCCGCAAAGGCCGCAACAACCGTGGCGTGATCACCTGCCGCCACCGCGGCGGTGGTCACAAGCGCCTCTACCGCATCGTCGACTTCCGCCGCGACAAGCTGGGAGTCGTCGCCAAAGTGGCGGCCATTCACTACGACCCGCACCGCAACGCCCGCCTAGCGCTGCTCTTCTACGTCGATGGCGAGAAGCGCTACATCCTTGCTCCGGCTGGCATTGAGATCGGACAGCAAGTGATCTCCGGACCCGAGTCGCCGATTGAAACGGGGAATGCCCTGCCTCTTTCTGCCATCCCCCTCGGCTCCAGCGTCCACAACGTCGAGCTCTATGCCGGTCGGGGCGGCCAGATGGTCCGTACGGCTGGTGCCAGTGCCCAAGTGGTTGCCAAAGAGGGCGACTACGTAGCCCTCAAGCTGCCTTCCACCGAGGTGCGCCTTGTGCGCCGCGAGTGCTACGCCACCCTTGGTGAAGTTGGCAACTCCGAAGTGCGCAACACCAGCCTGGGCAAGGCTGGTCGCAAGCGCTGGCTTGGTCGCCGGCCTGAAGTGCGTGGATCGGTGATGAACCCCTGCGACCACCCTCACGGTGGTGGTGAGGGCCGCGCCCCGATCGGACGCGCTGGTCCGGTCACCCCCTGGGGCAAGCCTGCCCTTGGCTACAAAACCCGTAAGCGGAACAAACCCAGCAATCGGTTTGTGCTCCGGAAACGTCGCCGTACCTCCAAACGGAGCCGTGGCGGACGCGATTCCTGATGATCAACACCGCTTTGCTGTTCGCTTAATCAACCATGGGACGTTCGCTCAAAAAAGGACCGTTTGTTGCCGACAGCCTGCTTCGCAAGGTTGAAAAGCAAAACGGCGCAGATGACAAGTCCGTGATCAAAACCTGGTCACGTGCTTCCACCATCCTGCCGATGATGATCGGCCACACCATTGCCGTTCACAACGGCAAATCCCATGTTCCCGTCTACGTGACGGAACAGATGGTGGGCCACAAACTCGGGGAATTTGCCCCCACCCGCACCTTCCGGGGCCACATCAAGGATAAGAAAGGAGGCCGCTGACGCTATGGCAAACACACCTTCCAACCAGGCTCTCGCCCACGGCCGCTTCATCCGCGGTTCCGTATCCAAGGTGCGACGAGTTCTCGACCAGATCCGTGGCCGCAGCTATCGCGAGGCCCTGATCATGCTCGAGTTCATGCCTTACCGCTCAACCGGCCCAATCACCAAGGTGTTGCGCTCGGCTGTGGCTAACGCCGAGAACAATCTCGGCTTGGACCCCTCGACATTGGTAATCGCTTCAGCGATCGCCGACATGGGTCCCTGCCTGAAGCGCTTCCGCCCACGCGCCCAGGGTCGTGCCTACGCGATCAAAAAACAAACCTGCCACATCAGCATTGCTGTGGCTCCTTCCACTTAACCCCCGAGGACACCGAAAGATGGGACACAAGATCCATCCAACCGGCCTGCGCCTGGGGATTACCCAGGATCACCGCTCGCGTTGGTACGCCCCCAGTAAGACCTATCCAATCCTGCTTCAGGAAGACGACCGCATTCGCAAGTTCGTCCATAAGAAGTACGGCGCCGCAGGCATCAGCGACGTGCTGATTGCCCGTAAGGCAGATCAACTGGAAGTTGAACTCAAGACCGCCCGTCCCGGCGTGCTTGTTGGCCGTCAGGGCAGCGGCATTGAGGAGCTACGTACCGGCATTCAGAAAACCCTCGGTGATGCCAACCGTCAGGTGCGCATCAACGTGGTGGAGGTAGAGCGGGTCGATGCCGACTCGTTCTTGCTGGCTGAATACATCGCCCAGCAACTGGAGAAGCGCGTTGCCTTCCGCCGCGTCATCCGCATGGCCGTGCAACGGGCCCAGCGGGCTGGCGTGCTCGGCCTGAAAATCATGGTGGCTGGCCGACTCAACGGCGCCGAGATCGCCCGGACCGAATGGACCCGGGAAGGTCGCGTGCCCCTGCACACCCTGCGTGCCGACATCGACTACGCAACCAAGCTGGCCAGCACCACCTACGGAGTGCTGGGTATCAAGGTGTGGATTTTCAAAGGCGAGGTGCTGCCTGGCCAGAAAGAGCAGTTGCCCGTGGGTGCTGCGCCCCGCCGCCGGACCAGCCGGCAGCCGCAACAGTTTGAAGACCGCTCTAACAAAGAGTGATCCGGAGCCCTGAACCATGCTGAGTCCAAGACGCGTCAAATTCCGCAAACAACAGCGAGGCCGCATGCGCGGTGTCGCTACCCGGGGCAACACGATTGCCTTCGGGGAGTTTGCACTGCAGGCCCAGGAATGTGGCTGGATCACCTCCCGCCAGATTGAAGCCAGCCGCCGAGCCATGACCCGCCACGTAAAACGCGGCGGCAAGATCTGGATCCGGATCTTCCCTGACAAACCAGTCACCATGCGCGCCGCCGAAACCCGTATGGGTTCCGGTAAGGGCAACCCGGAATTCTGGGTGGCCGTAATCAAACCTGGGCGCATTCTGTTTGAAATGGGTGGCCCTGAAATCACCCCCGAGATCGCCAAGGAAGCCATGCGCCTGGCGCAGTTCAAGCTTCCCCTCAAGACCAAATTCCTGAGCCTGGCGGATCAGGAAACCGCAGCCCCAGTGGAGGCCTGACCGATGGCAAAACCCAACATCGCCGATGTGCGCAAGCTCACCGGTGACCAGATCAACGAACAGGTCAACGCCACCAGGCGTGAACTGTTTGAGTTGCGCTTCCAGCAAGCCACCCGCCGGCTGGAAACTACTCACCGCTTCAAGGAGGCTCGCATCAAGCTGGCCCACCTGATGACGGTGCAGCAGGAGCAGCAACGCTCCGCCGCCACGGCTGCTTCAGCCTCCTGATACCCCCTCGATCCCCATGGCACTCAAGGAAAGGGTCGGCACCGTCGTCAGCGACAAGATGGACAAAACGGTGGTGGTGGCGGTGGAAAACCGCTTCCCCCATCCCATCTATCAAAAGACGGTCAGCCGCACCACCAGATACAAAGCCCACGATGAAGCGAACAGCTGCAAAGTGGGTGACCGGGTTCGCATCACCGAGACCCGCCCGCTCAGTCGCACCAAGCGCTGGACCGTGGCCGAAGTTCTCACCAACAGCACCGCCGGTTGAGGAGAACTCCTAATGATCCAACAAGAAACCTATTTAAATGTCGCTGATAACAGCGGCGCCAAGCGCATCCAATGCATCCGGGTGCTCGGCACAAACCGTCGCTACGCCCACGTGGGCGACGTGATCGTGGCAGCCGTCAAGGATGCCATGCCCAACATGGGTGTCAAAAAATCGGATGTGGTCAAAGCCGTAGTGGTGCGCACCAAAGCCACCCTGCGCCGTGACACCGGCAATTCAATCCGGTTTGACGACAACGCAGCCGTGATTTTGGGTAACGACAACAACCCCAAGGGAACCCGAGTCTTCGGCCCGGTTGCCCGTGAACTGCGCGAGCGCAACTTCACCAAGATCGTTTCCCTCGCTCCGGAGGTCATCTGAAATGGCGGCCGCAACTCCCAAGGCAAAACCCGCTGAGCGCATCAAGATGCGCGTCAAAAAGGGTGACACCGTCCAGCTGATCTCCGGCAAGGACAAGGGCAAAACCGGAGAGGTGCTACGCACCCTTCCTTATGAAAATCGTGTCGTAGTGCAGGGAATCAACCTGCGTACCCGCCACGTCAAACCCACCCAGGAAGGCGAGAGTGGCCGCATCGTCACCGAGGAAGCCTCTGTGCATGCCTCGAATGTGATGCTCTACTCCAGCTCAAAACAGGTGGCAAGCCGCGTCGAAATCGTGGTGGAGAAAGACGGCACCAAAAAGCGTCGCCTCAAGAAGACAGGAGAAATCCTCGATTGAGCTCCAGAGGCGTGCCCCGCGATCACTCGCACAGGCCCCGCCAACTTCAACTCCAGTCCCTGTCAGCCTTCTGACCCAGACCAGAAGCGCACCCCCCTCTCCCCGTCATGTCACTGAAAAAGCGCTACCGGGAGTCGATTCAGCCCAAACTCCTAAAGGATCTGAATCTCTCCAATATTCACGAAGTTCCCAAGGTGGTGAAAGTCACCCTCAACAGGGGCCTCGGCGAAGCGGCCCAGAATGCCAAAGCCCTCGAGGCCTCAATCACCGAACTGGCCACAATCACTGGCCAAAAAGTGGTGGTGACTCGAGCCAAAAAAGCAATCGCCGGCTTCAAAATTCGCCAGGGGATGCCAATCGGTGTCGCCGTCACCCTGCGTGGTGAGCGGATGTATGCCTTCCTGGAGCGCCTAATCAATCTTGCTCTGCCCCGCATCCGCGACTTCCGCGGTGTGAGCCCCAAGAGCTTTGACGGCCGGGGGAATTACACCCTGGGGATCCGCGAACAAATCATTTTCCCTGAGATCTCCTTCGACAAAATCGATGCGATCCGGGGGATGGACGTCACGATTGTGACCAACGCCCGTAACGACGAAGAGGGCCGGGCCCTCCTCCGCGAGATGGGAATGCCGTTCCGCAGCAACTGAGCCCTCTTCGGACCCGACCATGGCCAATCACGACCCAATTTCAGACATGCTCACCCGCATTCGCAATGCGAGTGAGAAGCGCCACGAGACCACCAAGATTCCTGCATCCAGACTGGTGCGTAACGTCGCCAATGTGCTGCAGCAGGAAGGCTTCATCGCCGCAATCACCGAAGAAGGTGAGGGCGTCACGAAGCACTTGGTGCTTGAGCTCAAGTACAGCGGCAAGCATCGCCAGCCCACGATTCGCTCTGTCCAGCGAGTCAGCAAGCCAGGCCTGCGCATTTACAAGAACAATCGCCAGTTGCCCAAAGTTTTGGGCGGCCTGGGAGTTGCAATCATCTCTACGTCGAAAGGGGTGATGAGCGACCGCGATGCCCGCAAACAGGGCGTCGGTGGCGAAGTGCTCTGCTACGTCTACTGAATCTGGGAGATTGATCCATGTCTCGTATTGGTAAAGCGCCGATTCCCCTCCCCGACAAGGTGAGTGTCAGCCTCAATGGCTTGGCAGTCACCGTGAAGGGTCCTAAGGGCGAACTCAGCCGCACCCTGCCCGAAGGGGTGCAGATCTCCCAGGACGGCAACACCCTGGTGGTGAGCCCCAGCAGCGAAACCCGTCGCTCCCGCGAGCGCCACGGTCTCTGCCGCACGCTTGTCGCCAACATGGTGGAAGGCGTCAGCCAGGGATACACCCGCAAGCTGGAAATTATTGGCGTTGGCTATCGCGCCGCCGTCCAAGGCACAAAGCTTGTGGTCTCAGCTGGCTACAGCCACCAGGTGGAGATGGTGCCCCCCGAGGGCGTCACCTTCGCCGTAGAGGGAAACACCACCGTGTTTGTCTCCGGTGCCAACAAGGAATTGGTGGGCAACGAAGCTGCCAAGGTGCGTGCCATTCGTCCGCCTGAGCCTTACAAGGGCAAGGGCATCAAGTACGAGGGTGAGCGCATCCTGCGCAAGGCCGGTAAGACCGGTAAGAAATGAGGTCTGCCTGAGCGCCGTTACCCTGTATCGCAATGTCATCCATCTCCCGCAAACAGCAGACCCAGAAGCGTCACCGCCGCCTGCGTCGTCAGCTCACTGGCACGTCCTCCCGTCCCCGGTTGGCCGTGTTCCGCTCCAACAACCACATCTACGCCCAGGTCATCGACGACGACGCCCAGAACACCATCTGTGCGGCTTCGACCCTCGACAAGGACCTGCGCACCAACCTCGACGCCAGCTCTACCTGTGATGCCTCCGTGGCGGTAGGCGAGCTGGTAGCCAAACGGGCGCTCGCCCATGGCATCCAGCAGGTGGTCTTCGATCGAGGCGGCAACCTGTACCACGGCCGGGTCAAGGCCCTGGCTGACGCCGCCCGGGAAGCGGGCCTTCAGTTCTGATCCCTGCTCTCACCATGACCGAAACCAACGATCAAGTTCAGTCCAACGACATCCCGGCCGCGTCGGATGTACCTGCTGCTGCCGAAGGCCAGCAGGATCGCCGCGGTGGTCGGGCTGAAGGCCGAGGCGGCGATAGCCGTCGCGGTGGCGGCCGCGGGCGCGACAACCGTCGCGGCCAGGAGCGCGACTCCGAATGGCAGGAGCGGGTGGTGCAAATCCGCCGCGTTTCCAAAACCGTTAAAGGCGGCAAGAAGATGAGCTTCCGGGCCATCGTTGTCGTTGGTAACGAGAAGGGCCAAGTAGGTGTGGGCGTCGGCAAGGCCGGCGACGTGATCGGCGCAGTCCGCAAGGGCGTAGCCGATGGCAAGAAGCACCTGGTCAAGGTGCCCCTAACCCGTCACAACTCCATCCCTACCCTCAGCAACGGCCGCGACGGTGCCGCCAGCGTGCTGATCCGCCCGGCAGCCCCCGGAACCGGGGTGATTGCGGGCGGCTCGATCCGCACGGTGCTCGAGCTGGCCGGCATCAAAAATGTGCTGGCCAAGCGCCTCGGATCCAAGACCCCCCTCAACAACGCCCGCGCTGCGATGGAGGCTTTGGCCGGCCTTCGCACGCACAAGGAGACCGCCAAGGAGCGGGGCATCTCCCTAGAGCAGATCTACTCCTAAGGCCTCGTCATGACGTTCAATCTCCAGTCTCTCAAATCCAACCCTGGCGCCCGGCGCCGCAAGCTCCGCAAGGGTCGCGGCATTGCCGCAGGCCAGGGAGCCAGCTGCGGTTTCGGCATGCGCGGCCAGAAGTCCCGTTCGGGTCGGCCGACCCGTCCTGGCTTCGAGGGTGGCCAAATGCCTCTCTACCGCCGCATCCCCAAGCTCAAGCACTTTG
Organism: Cyanobium sp. WKJ7-Wakatipu; assembly: GCF_024345355.1. Taxonomy (NCBI): domain Bacteria; kingdom Bacillati; phylum Cyanobacteriota; class Cyanophyceae; order Synechococcales; family Prochlorococcaceae; genus Cyanobium; species Cyanobium sp. WKJ7-Wakatipu. Next base: position 10,374 of record NZ_JAGQAY010000014.1, on the reverse strand, counting down.
AGCTGGTCAACCAGAAGGAGTTCACGATCATCAACGTAGCCAAGCTCGCCGACTGCAAAACCGGCAGCACCATCAGCCTCGATTCCCTGGTGAAGGAAGGTCTCGTGACCAGCCCCAAGCACCCCCTCAAGGTTCTTGGCAACGGTGAGCTCTCCGTCAAGCTCACCGTGCAGGCCGCCGCATTTACTGCCAGCGCCCGCACCAAGATCGAAGCTGCCGGTGGCAGCTGCGAAGTCATCTGATCGCCTTGCGGGCCTCCGCCCTAAGGTCTGAGCCGTCCAGTCGAGCCCCGAGCACGCCACGGGTCTTGATGGGCGGTTTTTTCATGTCCATCACACGCCGCCATGCTTGTTAGCCGGGGTCGCAACCCAAGCGCCGGGGAAATCCTCAGCCAACTGATCCAGTCGAAGGGACTGCGCGACCGGGTGCTAACCACCCTCGGCCTGCTGCTGCTGGTCCGGCTGGGCATCTACATCCCGATGCCAGGCATCGACCGGGTGGCCTTTCAGCAGTTCCTCTCCCAGGGCGGTCAGCTGATCGGGTTCCTGGACATCTTCACCGGGGGCGGCCTGTCCACCCTCGGCGTTTTCGCTTTGGGCATCCTGCCGTTCATCAACGCCTCGATCATCATTCAGCTGCTTACCGCGGCCCTGCCCCAACTGGAGGACCTCCAGAAGAATGAGGGCGAGGCCGGCCGGCGCAAGATCGCCCAGATCACCCGCTACGTAGCTCTGGGCTGGGGCATCCTGCAGAGCCTGGTCTTTGCCCTGATCCTGCGGCAATACGCCACAGAGGGCCTTTCGGAGCCGGTGTTTGTAATCCAAACGGCCCTCGCCCTGGTGACCGGTTCGATGGTGGTGATGTGGATCAGCGAGGTGATCACCGAGCGAGGCATCGGTCAAGGCGCCTCGCTGGTGATCTTCGTCAACATCGTGGCCACCCTGCCCAAGGCCCTGGGATCAACGATCGAGCTGGCCCAGAGCGGTGACCGCAGCACAGTTGGCGGCATTGTCGTGCTGGTGCTGGTTTTCCTGTTGACGATCGTAGGGATCATCTTTGTGCAGGAAGGCAACCGCCGCATCCCAATTGTGAGCGCCAAGCGCCAAGTGGGCGGGGCAGGGGTGCTTGCGGCGCGCCAGAGCTATCTGCCGCTCAAGCTCAACGCCGGCGGCGTGATGCCCATCATTTTTGCCTCGGCCGTGGTTTTCCTGCCGCTCACCATTGCCAACCTCACCCGCAACCCTTGGCTGATCAAGTTGGCGGGATATCTCAACCCCAACAGCAGCACTCCCTGGCTGTACGCCTTGGTGTTCTTCGGCCTGATCTGCGGCTTCGGCTTCTTCTACGCCTCACTCACCGTAAACCCGGCGGACATCGCCACCAACCTCAAACGCAGTGGGGTGGCGATCCCTGGCGTGCGGCCCGGCTCTGCCACCGCCAGCTATCTGAGCGGAGTGCAAAACCGACTCACCCTGCTCGGCGGCTTGTTCCTTGGCGCCGTTGCGATCATTCCCTCAGCCGTGGAAGGGGCCACCCAGGTGCGCACCTTCCAGGGACTGGGAGCCACCTCCCTGCTGATTCTTGTGGGCGTTGCGATCGACACAGCCAAACAAGTGCAGACCTACGTGATCTCCCAGCGCTACGAGGGCATGGTGCGCGAGTGACCACCAGCCCCTTGCCTGCGGGCCTCGCAGCAACCCCTTCCTCCAACTTTCAAGTTCAGCGATGAAGCAACGTCTCCTCTTCCTTGGCCCCCCCGGCGCTGGCAAGGGCACCCAAGCCCAGCAACTGGCCGCCGATCGCCAGCTGCTGCATCTCTCTACGGGGGACCTGCTGAGGGCGGAGGTAGCTGCTGGCAGCGATCTGGGTAAGGAAGCCGAGGCCGTAATGGCCCGTGGTGAGCTGGTGAGCGATGCGCTGGTGCTGGCGATTGTGCGTGGCCGGCTGGAAGCACTGGCCGCCAGCGGCGGCGGCGGCTGGTTACTGGATGGCTTCCCCCGCAACCTCGCCCAAGCCGAGGCTCTGGGGCTGTTGCTAGATGAGCTGCAGCAACCGATCGAGCTAGTGGTGCTGATGGAGCTCGACGACGCCGTCTTGATTCAAAGGCTCCTTAGCCGGGGGCGCTCTGACGACAACGAAAGCGTGATTCGCCACCGGCTGGAGGTCTACCGGGAACAGACCGCACCTCTTATTCACCACTATCAGCAGCTTGGCTTGCTGCAGGCCATTGAGGCCAATGGCAGCGTCGATGCGATCGCCGAACGGATCGCCGCCCTGCTCGGCTGAGTCACTTAAGGGTGTTGACCGGTGTGGTAGGTTGTCGGTTTGCAAATTAGGAGAGCACAACTCCCATGAAGGTGCGTGCCTCGGTCAAGAGAATGTGCGACAAATGCCGGGTGATTCGTCGCCACGGCCGGGTGATGGTGATCTGCACCAATCCCAAGCACAAACAGCGCCAAGGCTGACCAGCCCTAGCCCGCCCCCTTGGGGGCCAGCTGTGCATCATTTCCCCGCTCCGTTCAGGCGGAGCCCCTTGCCCCCTCATCGAATTACTACGTGGCTCGGATTGCCGGCGTTGATATCCCACGCGAAAAGCGCGTCGAGATTGCCCTCACCTACGTGTATGGCATCGGTCTTACCCGTGCCCAGAAGATTCTGGCCAAATCCGGTGTCAGCCCTGACATCCGGGTAAAAGACCTCAGCGACGCCGACGTACAGAAGTTGCGCGGTGCTGCCGAAACCTTCACCCTCGAAGGCGACCTGCGCCGTCAAGAGGGCATGGCCCTCAAGCGCCTCCAAGACATCGGCTGCGTGCGCGGTCGCCGCCATCGCATGGGTCTGCCCGTGCGTGGCCAGCGCACACGCACCAATGCGCGCACCCGTCGTGGTGCTCGCAAAACCGTGGCCGGCAAGAAGAAGTAAGGCCTCCCCTTCCTTCACCTGCTCCCACCCTGCCGCCAACTGCGTAAGCGACCGGCGTCACCAGGGTGCCTCCCGACGTTCCCCTGATCACCTCCTGCACCAGCAGGCCTTTCCGCCATGGCAAAGCCAGCCAAAAAATCCGGCGCCAAGAAAACGAAGCGCAACGTCCCCAACGGCGTTGCCCATATTCAGAGCACCTTCAACAACACGATCGTGTCGATCACCGACACCGCCGGAGAGGTGATTTCCTGGAGTTCCGCCGGTGCCAGCGGCTTCAAAGGAGCCCGCAAAGGCACACCCTTTGCAGCCCAAACCGCAGCTGAAGCAGCAGCACGCCGCGCCCTCGAGCAGGGCATGCGCCAGATCGAAGTCCTTGTGAGGGGTCCTGGTTCAGGCCGCGAAACCGCAATCCGAGCCCTGCAGGTGGCCGGCCTTGAAATCACCCTGATCCGCGACGTGACTCCCCTTCCCCACAACGGTTGCCGTCGCTCCAAGCGCCGTCGCGTCTGAGTCGTCGTTTCGTTCCTGCCCCACTGGGCTTTCTCCAACCTTTCGACCCTTCAGACCGTGTTGCATTACCAAATCGATCGCATTGAGCACCAGGTCGCGGAAGACCGATCCCAGATTGGTACCTTCCTGATAGGCCCGCTCGATCGCGGCCAGGCCACCACGCTTGGCAATGCCCTGCGACGCGTCCTGATCGGCAGCCTCGAAGGCAGTGCCATCACCGCGGTACGCATTTCCGGAGTCAACCACGAGTACGCCACCGTGCCTGGGGTTCGTGAAGACGTGCTCGACATTCTGCTCAACTGCAAGCAGATCTCCGTTAGTAGCCGCAACCGCGAGCTGGAGATCGGACGCCTAGTAGTGAATGGCCCCGCGACGGTTACCGCCGCGGATCTGCAGTTCTCCTCCCAGGTTCAGGTAATCGATTCAGATCGCCTGATCGCCACCGTGGCTGAAGGCCACAGCCTCGAAATGGAGGTACATGTGGAGCGTGGTGTTGGCTATCGGCCCGTCAATCGCCACAGCGAAGACACCAACGCCATCGACCTGCTTCAGATCGATGCTGTGTTCAAGCCCGTGCGCCGGGTCAACTACACGGTGGATGAAACCGCCGTTGGTGAGGGTGGATCCGCTCGCGAAAGACTGCGCCTGGAGATCGAAACCAACGGCAGCGTCACACCAGACGACGCCATGGCCCAATCAGCCAACCAGCTGATCGGTCTGTTCCAGCCCCTGGCCAGCTTGACCATGGTTGAAGAGCCCGGCCTTGAGCCCGAGCCCTCCGCCGAGGCCCAAATTCCTCTCGAAGAGCTAAATCTCTCCGTGCGGGCCTACAACTGCCTGAAGCGCGCCCAGGTCAACTCCGTGTCCGACCTGATGGGCTTCAGCTACGAAGATCTGCTGGAGATCAAAAACTTCGGCTCCAAATCAGCCGACGAGGTGATCGAAGCGCTGGAGCGCATCGGCATCACCCTGCCCCAGAGCCGCACTAGCGCCTGATCGGCGGCCCCTTTACCGACAGCCTTCTCACCTGAGTCAGCCCTATGAGACACCAGTGCCGAGTCCCCATGCTGGGACGCCCCGCCGACCAACGCAAAGCCATGTTGCGGGGTCTCACCACCCAGCTGATCCGCGAAGGTCGGGTTACCACGACCAAAGCCCGTGCCAAGGCGTTGCGCGATGAAGCTGAGCGCATGATCAGCCTGGCCAAGGACGGCAGCCTGTCTGCCCGTCGCCGCGCCATCGGTTACATCTATGACAAGCAGTTGGTTCATGCCCTGTTTGACAAAGCTCAAGACCGCTATGGCGAGCGCCAAGGTGGCTATACCCGCATCATCCGCACCGTTCCCCGCCGCGGCGACAACGCCGAGATGGCCATCATCGAATTGGTCTAAATCTCTACCCGTCTGGCGAGATTCCAAACTGCCGCGGTGGCGTAAGCCCACCGCGGTTTTTTAATGGCTGCATGGTGCCCGTGCTGACTCCCGCCCCCGCCCTGCGCCGCATCGCTCTTTGCCTGCAATACGACGGCTCCGCGTACTGCGGCTGGCAGCGGCAACGCAATGCCCACAGCGTGCAGCAGACCCTGGAGCAAGCGATAGCTGGACTTGACCCCCAGGGGCCCAATCGCACCATGGCTGCTGGCCGCACCGATACGGGCGTGCACGCTGCCGCCCAGGTGGCACACTTCGAAGCCGTTGGGCCAATTCCGCCAGAGCGCTGGGCCAAGGCCCTCAATGGTCGGCTACCGGCCACGATCCGCATCCTGGCGGCTGTAGAGGTTGACCCCAGCTGGCACGCCCGCTTCAGCGCTAGCTACCGGCGGTACCGCTACACGATCTACAACGCCCGCACCCCCAACCTGTTCCTGGCCCCCTGGAGCTGGCACCGCTATCAGCGCCGGTTGGATGAACAAGCCATGGGCCAGGTCCTGGAGTCCATGCTGGGAGAACACGACTTTTCTGCCTTTCAACGAGCCGGCAGCCGCCGAGCCCACGGCCGCACCACCCTTCAGGAGGTGCGTTTGGAGCGGCAGGGTGACCTGATCAGCGTCGAGTTGCAAGCCAGCGGTTTTCTTTACGGCATGGTGCGTCTGGTGCTGAGCCAACTCGTGGCGGTTGGCGAGGGGCGGCTCAGCGGCTCCGACTTCGAGCGCCGCTGGCGCGAGTGCCAACGCGTGGAAGTGAAAGAGGCAGCACCACCGCATGGCCTCTGTCTGCTGCGGGTGGGCTACCCCACACCAGTTTTCCCACGAGCCGCCTGGTATGATTGCCAACCGCGGTATCAGCTCGAGATTTCCGATTCTCCGGATCTCCAGCCTGGTTCAGCCCAGCCTTTCGTCAGTTCAGCGCAGCTACCTCCTGGGGGCGCGCCGGCCAGGCGGTAAGGTCACTGAACCCGGGCGTTGGGTTTCCAACGACCAGCTGTCCTGCCCCACTTCCGGCCTGCCGGTGCCTGATCAGGCGAAATGAACAAGACCCCCCTGCCCTCCATTGATTCCCTCGACCGCCAGTGGTACCTGGTGGACGCAGAGAATCAGACCCTCGGTCGCCTGGCGAGCGAAGTGGCCCAAGTGCTGCGCGGCAAGAACAAGCCCTGCTACACGCCCCACCTCGACACCGGCGACTTTGTCATCGTCATCAACGCCGACAAGGTGAAGGTGAGCGGTAACAAGTCGACCCAGAAGATCTACCGCCGCCACTCCGGCCGGCCCGGTGGCATGAAGACCGAAACCTTCGCCCACCTCCAAGCCCGGATCCCTGAGCGGATCGTGGAGAAAGCCATCAAAGGCATGCTTCCCCACAACGCCCTGGGTCGTCAGCTGTTCCGCAAGCTGAAGGTTTACAAGGGTACAGAGCATCCCCACGCTGCCCAACAACCCCAAGCCCTAGCCCTCGATCCCGCCACTGCCGCCCAATGAGCACTAACAAAGTCGTCTATTGGGGTACGGGTCGTCGTAAGACGGCAGTCGCCCGAGTGCGTGTGGTTCCCGGCAACGGCACCGTAACCATCAACGGTCGCCCTGGCGACAACTACCTCAACTACAACCCCGTCTATCTCGCAGCGGTCAAAGCTCCCCTGCAGACTCTCGGGCTTGCAACTGACTATGACCTGCTGGTGAATGTGCGTGGTGGTGGGCTTACCGGCCAAGCCGACGCCATCAAGCAGGGTGCAGCTCGTGCCCTGTGTGAATTGTCCCCGGACAACCGCAAACCCCTTAAAACAGAAGGCCACCTCAGCCGCGACCCCCGCGCCAAGGAGCGTCGCAAGTACGGCCTGAAGAAAGCTCGTAAGGCGCCTCAGTTCTCCAAGCGCTGATTTCTTCCCTCCGCCATCAGCCCCTTCCCCGTCATGCCCAAGGCCGAAATTCATCCCACCTGGTATCCCGATGCCAAGGTGATTTGCAACGGAGAGGTGGTTATGACCACCGGTTCCACCTCTCCCGAACTCCACGTCGATGTGTGGAGTGGCAACCACCCCTTCTATACAGGCACCCAAAAGATCCTCGACACCGAGGGCCGTGTAGACCGCTTCATGCGCAAGTACGGCATGGGTGGAGCAGATTCACTCTCCAACGCCGCTGCCAAGCAGGAGCCCCAAGTTGAGGCCTCGGCCGAAGCTGCAACCGAAGTTGAGACCGAGGCCCCCGCTGTGGCCGAAGCCTGATCTCTGCAGGCCTGATTAAACCCCCCAGCCGGGTGCTTACGGGCACCCGGCTTTGTGTTGTCTGGTGCCCATGCGGGCTCCTCCTATCTCGCTGATGGATCCTTCCCTGCTGCATGAGCGTCTGGAGACGGCCCGCCGCACCTTCGAGACCCTGGAACGCCAGCTGGCCGATCCAGCCGTGGCGGCTAATCCCAGCCAGATGCAGGCCATCGCCCGCGAGAGGGCTCGGCTTGAGCCCTTGGTGCAGGACCACCTGAGCCTGCAGAAACTGCAGCAGGAAGAACGAGAAGCTCGCGCCCTGCTGAAGGAACATCGGGGCGACCTCGCCATGGAGGAACTGGTCAACGAGGAGCTGGCAACCCTGGCGGAAGCCACAGCCAGCCTGCTCGACAAGCTCACGGTGGCCCTGCTGCCCCGAGACCCCCGCGATGAGCGCAGCGTGATGTTGGAGATCCGCGCCGGCGCCGGTGGCGATGAAGCGGCGATCTGGGCCGGCGATCTTGCCCGCATGTATGAGCGCTACGCCCAAGGGGTGGGCTGGCGGGTGGAACCGGTGAGCGCCTCCGAAGCCGAGCTCGGGGGCTACAAAGAACTGATCCTCGCCATCAAGGGGGATGGGGTTTTCAGCCAGCTGAAGTTTGAGGCCGGCGTGCATCGGGTGCAACGGGTGCCGGCCACCGAGTCCCAGGGCCGGGTGCACACCTCAACCGCCACGGTCGCCGTGATGCCGGAGGCCGATCCCGTGGAGGTTCAGATCGACCCCGGCGACATCGAAATCAGTACCGCCCGCTCCGGTGGCGCCGGCGGCCAAAACGTCAACAAAGTCGAAACGGCCGTAGACCTGTTGCACAAGCCCACCGGCATTCGGGTGTTCTGCACCCAGCAGCGCTCCCAGCTGCAGAACCGCGAGCGCGCCATGGAAATCCTTCGGGCAAAGCTCTATGAGCGCCAGCTGGCAGAAGCCAACGCCCAGCAGCGCTCCACCAGGCTGGCCCAGGTAGGCAGCGGCGACCGCAGCGAGAAAATCCGCACCTACAACTTCAAAGACAGCCGCACCACCGACCACCGCCTAGGCCGCAACTTCGCGCTTGAGCCGGTGCTCAACGGCCAGCTCCACGACCTGATCAGTGCCTCAATCGCCGCCGATCAGAGCCGCCAGCTCGAGGAGCTGGCCCAACAGGTAGCCAGCTGAGCGCTCTCAAGCCCCAATTACATATTTGGCCCACTCGCCATGCTGCCCTGCCGAAATCTGGCGACTGGCTTCAAAGCTGAAGCTGCCCAGGGGCCGATGAGGTGGACGCAGCAGGGGCATCGCGGCCTCCCGCGGCGTGCGGTTGCCCTTGCGGACATTGCAGGGCAGACAGGCTGTGGTGACGTTTTCCCAGGTATCGAGGCCACCGCGGCTGCGGGGCACCACATGGTCGACAGAGAGCTGCTGAGCGCTGGCCCCGCAGTACTGGCAGCGATGGCCATCGCGGTGAAACAGGTTGCGACGGGTCAGGGGCAACGGCTTGTAGGGCACCCGCACAAAATGACGCAGGCGGATCACAGTGGGGAGCAGCGTATCCTCGCGAATCCTGCGAACCGGGTCATGCTCAAGCCCCTCCGCCTTCCCCTTCAGCACCATCACCACCGCACGACGCCAGGTGGTGATGTTGAGGGGCTCGTAGGACGCGTTTAGAACGAGAACATGGCCCATGCCAGCACCCGTGATCGGCGGCATGCTAGTGGCAATCTTCGCTGTAATCCGTGACCCAGGCGACCGAGACCAGCTGGAGTGCCCAGGCCCATGAGGCCAGCCTTGCTCGGCAACGGGCCTGGGTAGAGGTGAATACCGGCGCCATAAGTGCCAACGCCCGCAGCCTGAAACGCTGCATAGGCAATGGCACCGAGCTGATGGCTGTGGTCAAGGCCGACGGCTATGGCCATGGATCGATCTCCGTGGCCCGGGCCGCCCTCGCTGGTGGAGCTAGTCAGTGCGGTGTCGCCACCCTGAGCGAAGGCATCGAGCTACGCAGGGCCGGCATCGAAGCACCAATCCTGGTGCTCGGCAACCTCACCCAGGTAGAGGAGCTGCGCAGCTGTCTGCACTGGCAGCTCATGCCGACTATCAGCGGCATGCGCGAAGCCCTGCTCTGCCAAAACCTCGCCAGCGGCCAAGGCCGCCCGATGGCCCTGCAGCTCAAGCTCGACACTGGCATGGCTCGGCTCGGGGCCGATTGGCAGGAGGGGCCCAGACTCGTGGCTGCGATCACGGAACTGGAAGCCGTGCAGTTGGCCGGTCTCTATTCCCATCTCGCCAGTGCCGATGCATCAGCGGACGCCGATGACGGGCTCACCGATCAACAGCAGCGGCTTTTCGAGACGGTGCTGCAGGCCCTGGAGCACCAGCGCCTGCCGGCTGGCATCCGCCACCTGGCCAACTCGGCCGGCACCCTGCGCAGCCCAGGGCTGCACTACGACCTAGTGCGCGTCGGCCTGGCGCTATATGGGCACAGTCCGGCGGCCCACCTGGCTTCTGTCACTCCCCTGCAGGGAGCGATGACCCTGCACGCCCGCGTCAGCCTGATTCGGGAGGTGGGCAGCGGGGTGGGGGTGAGCTATGGCCATCGCTTCCGCACCAGGCGCCCCAGCCGTCTGGCCGTTGTTGGCATTGGCTACGCCGATGGCGTGCCTCGCCAGCTCTCGAACCAGCTGGAAGTGCTGTTTGCAGGCCAACGTCTACCCCAGGTGGGAGCCATCACCATGGACCAACTGGTGCTCGATGCAACCGACTGCCCGGGACTGGAGGTGGGATCGGTTGTGACTCTGCTGGGCCAGGAGGGAAGCGAACAAATCACCCCTACCGACTGGAGCGATCGCTGCCAGACCATCCCCTGGGAAATCCTCTGCGGCTTTAAGCACCGCCTGCCACGACTCACCGCCGCCCAAGCCGCCTGGGAAGCCCCAGGCGATAGGGCTCACTGATAAAGTCGACAGGCCTCTGGAGAGGTGGCTGAGTGGTTGAAAGCGGCTCCCTGCTAAGGAGTTACAGGAGGCAACTCTTGTCGAGGGTTCGAATCCCTCCCTCTCCGTTTTAAGCAGGATTCACGGCGAGTCACCACCGCCGCGAGTCCTGCTTGCAACTGACATTGGTGAGTCAGCGATTCTCCACTAGGAGCGTGTTGCACATAGATCAGGGCAAGGCCTCTCCACAGACGCCCTGAAATCTGCCCAGATCCCAGTGTCAGCAATGAATCAGGACGAGAGAATGGGTCATGGTCAAGCCCAAGTCCTTCC
>NZ_JAGQAY010000013.1:0-59280 GCF_024345355.1 Cyanobium sp. WKJ7-Wakatipu | reverse complement strand
TTGCAACTCTTTGTTGTTCGTCCCAGAAACCTCGCTGGCCCATGGAAAGCATGTAATCTTGAAGCCTTAGTATAATTCAAATTCGGTCGCTATCAAGCGGTCTTGCGATTTTTCGAGGTGCCCTTAAGAATGCTGCAGATATAGCAGGAGCATCTGCGTCAGTCGCTCAAGAAAAAGTAATCCAGGAATACCTACCCAAGATTGTTGCTATCTTGCGAGAGAAAGCAGGACCAGCAATTCTTGATATCCTTTCTGATATTGACAAACTTGGCGACCTCGCACGGACTGCTTATCAGGCACTTCCAATGCCCGTGCGACTTGTGGTGAAGGAGCAGAATTTTATTGATTGGGTGATTTCTCACCAAGGCAAGGTGGTTGAAATTGTTAGAAATCAGAGTGAAAAAACTGATGCAAGTAGTGTTACGGCAAATATCCTTATGCCAGGAGATGTAGAGTTATCGCTTTTGGATTCTGCTGAAAATACTCCTGATGTACTTGACAATTCGCCACCTTGCAAGGTTGCAGAATCTCCTTAAGATTTAATCAGGTCAAACTTGACCTCGTACCTGTAGAACTCAATATTGGGAGCAACCTTCAGTGCCCGCCTAATTCGCAAGTCATCTTCAAGGGCAATAATCACCCCACTTACCCGCTGATGCTCTTCGGCGATCTCCTCTGCGATATAACCCATATATCGCTGAATTTGTCCGACCACTGAATCACTTGCCCTCCCTTTCTTTAATTCAACTACCAGGATCTCATTTTTATCCTTGCTGATTGCAAGAATATCTATCGGTCCAGTATCGGTAGGGAATTGCCTGCCGAAATTGTCTTCTTCTTGATAGATGTCATATTCTCTCCCGAGTGGTGTCTGCGACCAGTTGGCGACAAGAAAATCTTCAAGGTGCTTTTCCAAAGCAAAGACTGCTGGATCTTCAATTGTTTCATCAGTACTTATGAGAACTGGTTTTGGAACTTCTCCTTTGATGAGTCCCCCCAGTTCTTCCCTGTACTTGCTTACCTGACTAATCGTGCCAATAGAACCTGTTGATTTTTTGAGTGAGTCGCTCATCTCTGAGCGATCAATTGTCTCCTCAAACCAATGAACCTGTCTTTGGTGTGGTTGTTCTGCTCCTGGAACATATCTGTACTCGCTTTGGACTTCACCCACGAAGTATTTTCCTTTCCCGTCTGGTGATAGCACGATGTCCCCAACCTGAATCTTTTTGCAGATTGTCCAGAGAAATCCGCAACTCAGTCCTGCCGCTATTTTGCTTTTCCCTGGATTTGCCTCCAGGTATTGGGGAATGAATTGCTTGTTGAACTCTCTCCAGTCTTCGTGGAGTGAATCCGTTAAATCCTGATAGATGTCAAAATCAGCACCGATGAATCCTTGCTCACGGCATTCCTGGGCATACATGCTGCCCTTGCCGAGCATGACCCTGTAGAACTCTTTCATTGGTGAGGTGCTCCCAGTTTATCTTCAATTAGGTCCCATCTTTCTTCATATTCAGTAATATCCCACCCGCTATATCCAACCCTTGGCGGCAATACCAATGCTCGGATGGAACTCTCTTCATGTTTCCTTCCGTCCTTGCCTGGAGTTTCCAACCATTTCTTATGCTGTTCGCTAATCTTCTCTGACATTATACGAGAGGGTATTATGTAGTAGATGAACGGATCCTCTGACTTGTACTGAGGTATACCTCCAAGTATCCAAAAGAAATTGTCACCATAAAACCTTTCTGCTTTCCTCCCTACACTGCAAGTCCTTCCCCCTGGAACAAATGTTTTGACCTGAATATGCACAAAGCGGGTGCCTTCCACATTGCTGCAGAGGATGTCTGTGTTCGGTGTGTTTCCCAGAGTCACAACTGCCGAGTAACCCATCCTGCAGAGTTGTCCCGCAATGAAAAATTGACTGGCGTTGCCACGGGTGGTCTTATCCATTAGAGCAATTTCACCCCCTGCTCCTTCAACCATTGCCTGTGACCAAGGTAGTCCGTATCAAAGCGACCAACCAACTGCCAGAAGTCTTTGGAGTGGTTGGGGTGGATGAGGTGGCACAACTCATGGATCACCACATAATCCACGATGCTGTGCGGTGCCTTGATGATGTTCCAGTTGAAGACCACCTGCCCTTGCTTGTCGCAGGACCCCCAACGGGACTTGAAATTGCGGACACTGATCCCCGCTGGTGAAACCCCTATCTGCTGGGCATAGCGGTTTGTCTTGTCCTGCAGGCGTTCAAGTGCCCGTGAGCGATACCAGTTCTCTAGGTACTGCTGGATTCTTAGCGTCTGATGCTCATCCTGTTCTGTTGGTCTGATCGTTGCCTTGAGGTATCCACCCGACAGGCACACTCCCACCTGATGACCTTCCTGGATCTTGAGTCGGTAGTTCCGTCCCAGGTAGGGGAATGACTCCCCACTGACCAGTTCTTTAGTGCGGTGTGGTGGCACCCGCTTGAGTTCGGCAACCTTGGACCTGATCCAGGAGCGTTTCTGTTGAAGGATTGCTGCTACCCGCTCATCGCCCAGGTCCTCGGGAACTCGCACCTGCAAATCAGTGCCAACGATGTGGAGACCAGCAGTTCGCCTGACAGAGCGGACCACCTCCACCCGCAGACCCAAAACCTCCAGTGGAATAGCAGTCACCTGAAGTGCCTCTTACCCAGTTCCATGAACCGCTCTGTCACGGCATCCACCAGTTCCTTGTCGCCAAAGGGTTGATCCAGGATGGACCGCTTGATCTGCTTTTTGATTCGGGTGACCTCATCCCACTTGTCAAAGAACCCGACGATCTGAGTTGCCTCCTGGAATTCGGTAACCAGTTCCTTGGTGAGATCCAGAACCTGCTGATGGGTTTCCTCATCCATGGTTGAGTCCCCTGATGCCTTGGTGATTTCTGCCATCAGCGACCTGTAGAAGGGTCCCTGTATCTCGCTTAGTCCCAGGTCCTCGTTCTGCTGGGTCTTCTCCTGCTCCATCCCATCACGGAACAGCAGGAGTTGCTGGACGAGTTCCGCCCATTTCTGCTGGCATTTCTGGATGATCTCCTCAAGACGCAGTGCCAGGGACTGGTAGTACTCGGGGTCATCGTCCAACTTGACCTTGAGGTGTGCCTTGATGGCATGTTCCACCTCAGATGCCTTTGCTCTGTCGTTGGTCTGGGCGGCAAGGACCTGCTCAAACTCAACATCAAAGAGTTTGGTAGGGGGCACCCGTGGATCTACCCCTGTCGCTCGGACATGCTCCTCAATGAGAGCACGGACCTTTTCCCCGCATCCCACGATGTTCAATTGCTCGTCCCGATAGCGGTTACGGCATCCGATCACCACCTTGCCTAGTGCCTTTAGGTCGCCCAAAAATGGTGATGCTGCTGGATCAGGTAGGACGATCTCTACCTGCTTGGAGAAGGTCCGAAAGTCCGCTTCAAACTGCTGCCGCTTGAGTTCGTCCTCCATCGCTTCAATGCAGGAATCAATGTCCTGGAGGTCCAGACCCTTGAGGTGCTGCTTCACCCTGGTGTGTGCTGCCTGAAGTTTCGGGATCTCGTCCTTGAGGTTCTTGAGGGCACCTTGGACATCGGTGGAAGAGAAGACCTTGAGGGCATCAGCGAGGTAATCGGTTAGACCGTAGTAATCAACGATGTACCCACTGAACTTATTTGCCTTGGTCCGATTCACTCGTGCAATCGCCTGCAAGAGGGTGTGGTCGGTGAGTTTACGGTCCAGGTACATCACCTGACAGATGGGTGCATCAAACCCCGTCAAGAGCATGTCTTTGACGATCAGCAAAGAAAGAGGGTGTTCGTGAATTGGTTTTTTGAAGTTCTCAATTGCTTTCTTGTGATCCGCTGGATTGGTCCATTTCGCCAGATGGGGCGGGTCGTTGTGGTCTCCTGAAATCACCACTGCTGACTCTGGTGCTCCTGGGATGGCATCCAGTTTTTGCTTGTAGAGGACTGCTACCTCCCTGCTTCCTGTCACCAGAATTCCCTTGAAACCATTTGGCAGGATTGTGGTGCGGTAGTGCTGAACCAAATCCAGTCCGATCCACTCAACTCGCTGAGGTGCTTCCAGTACTGCCTTCTCGGTGCCGTACTTCTTCTTGATCGCTGCCTTTTCCTCTGGGGTCTTGCCCTGGAAGTAGCGATCAAACAGGGCATCCAGCGAATCGCCCGTGACCTTGGTGGTTGCCTCCCGTCCTTCGTAGAGGATCTGGCAGGTGGCACCATCAGCGACTGCCTGCTCAATGGTGTAGGTGTCTATGTATCCACCGAACTCTTGGGTGGTTTTCTCGCTGGTGATCAGGGGAGTGCCTGTGAAAGCAATCTTGGGGGCATTGGGTAGAGCGGTATTGATGGCAGCACCCAAGGTTCCGTACTGGGTGCGGTGTGCCTCATCCGCCAGCACGATGATCCGATCTGAGTCGTTGAGGCAGGAGTACCCGAAATCACCCTCCTGCAGTTTCTGAATCGTGGCGGTGACCAGATCAGAGGCATCCCTGGCAAGCAGTTCCTTGAGGTGATTGACCGAAGAGGCATTGAGAACGGACTCCCCTTGAGCGTTTCGGAAGGTGGCAGTCAGTTGCCCGTCCAGTTGGGTTCGGTCCGTGAGGAAGACGAGTTTGTAGTCCCGTAGCAGTGGGTCCCTACGGATCTTCTGGGTGAGGAAGACCATGGTGAGGGACTTGCCTGAACCCTGGGTGTGCCAGATGACCCCGCCTTTGCTCTTGCGATCTCCTGGTGCCCTGAGACGCTCAATGGTCTTCTGAACTGCCCTGAACTGCTGATAGCGGGCAATTTTCTTGATCGTGCGACCGCTGTCGGTTTCGTAGAGCGTGAAGTTCTGGATGATGTCCAGGAAGTTCTGCGGTTTCAGCAGACCCTGGATCAGTAGTTGCTGGGCGTTGGCAGGGGACCCCAGTTCCTTGGCATCGGTTGGGTAGGGGTCCTTCCATTCCAGGTAGTACTCAACAG
The DNA here is from genome assembly GCF_024345355.1 of Cyanobium sp. WKJ7-Wakatipu. NCBI lineage: Bacteria > Bacillati > Cyanobacteriota > Cyanophyceae > Synechococcales > Prochlorococcaceae > Cyanobium > Cyanobium sp. WKJ7-Wakatipu. Next base: position 54,297 of record NZ_JAGQAY010000013.1, on the reverse strand, counting down.
GTGATGAGATGGTCCCAACCCGTGCTCCATCCCGATGGGTGGAGACCATCACCTGGTTGTAGTGGAAGAGTTTCTCGCACCCTTCTGTGTCGCTTGGATTTCTGAGGTTGGAGTAACGGCGTAGTTGGTTGATGCCCTCCGCCATCGGATCGGTCACGAATGGCGATTTGCACTCAATGACCCCTAACGGCAACCCATTCACGAAGAGCAGGATGTCGGGAATGATGTTCTGAGATGGTCCCTGGATCTTGAACTGATCAACGCAGAGGAATTCGTTGTTCTCTGGTTGGTCAAAGTCAATCAATTTCAGGGTCTGACCACGACGACCACTGCCAAGGTCCTGATCCACGCTGAAGTACTGAGTCAGTCGTTCCCAGAACCACTTGTTTGACTCCATCAGGGTGGAGGTCTGAATCAGGGTGACTTCTCGGACGACCTTGCGGAGGTTGTCTTCGCTGATCCAAGGGTTGATGCGTTGGATTGCCTGCTCAAGGTTGGATGTAAGAACCACATCCTTGAGGGATGAGCGGTGATTTGACTTCTCAGGGACGAGGGTCGTACCATCCATGTGAGACCACCCCAGACCCTTGAGTTGATCAAGGGCAGGTGCCTCTACCAGTTTCCGCTCGTCGCCTTCCATGGTTAGACGCTGACCCTCTTGCGTCCTGAGAGGAGATCCGAAGAAACAGCAGATTTGATATCTTTTAAAATTTTGGACTTTGCGAAAAGTTTTGCGATCAGTTTTCGTTGCGACTCCAGTTTTTCTACTATTGACGACTGCTCTTCCCGTGACGGAATTGCAATTGGAATCTCCAGCAACTTCTCTCTCGTCAAATGTGAGATGCTTGTTTTGCTAATAAAGTCGGACAGCAGATTTCTTGATTTGCAGTATGCCAAGTAATGCATCATGAAAGTGGGTGTGCATTCGCCACTCCTTGGTCTCATGCGGTGAATTGCTTTTTGATAATAGATCTCGGCATCTGTTTCTTCCCAAATACAGCACCTGCCAGCATCGCCACCTTCGCAAACTAATAGATCGCCAGATCTCAATGAAAACTTTCTTTTTTCGTCTTCGGAAAAATGCATTAACTCTAAATGGCGAATGTCTGGATTCCATTGTTGGATATTCTTGTTGCCAAGGTATTGGAACTGATGTCCGTGCTCCTTTGCTTCTTTGTTTAGCATCTTTCCCAGTTGGACCTCAAATAAATTGGCGATAGGTAGTGTCTTCAGTTGTGAATCGTGGCGATGCATGGGGGCGAATGCTGTTGATGCAATGCTTTCAAGTAGTTGATCCTGAAATGATGTGAAAAGTGCATCTTCTTTGGCAATCTGCTTGCTTAGGAGATTGCTTCTTCTGTCAATCCCAGAGAGTATCTCGGCGATCTTCTTCTGCTCGGGGAGGGGGGGGAGATCAATCTCAAGTTCAAGAAAATCCTCTGGGGAAATCCTTCTCGCCTTTCTTCCACCATTTCCTAAACCACCTTGGTAGGCGTAGAAATCTGTTCGGGACACATAATGCAGAAACCAATCTGGGGCAACTTTGTCTCCTATAAAGTCAAAGCATGGGAGATCAACGGTTGTTTCAAAACTGTTAAGGTTGTCGGGGATGATTCCAAATGCTCCATTCAGAAAATCAAGTTTGCTGTATATGAATTGACCCGCTCGCCTTGCGTAGTACATTGTATTCTCGCTCCCTGGTCTATTCTCCTGTTTTGCAAATACACCTTTCCCATAAAGTTTGACAGTTATTTTTCTGGCAATATTTCCAGGGGACCCAGGCACTCTGCTTTCTTTCAGGAATGCCCCTATCTTTATTGATTCCATTATTCGTAACCCAACTCCTTCAAGAACCCGTGCATCACTGCTTCTGCTTCCTTGACCTCGGCATCAATTTGAGCGAGTGAGACCCCGTACTTGTCCCACCAACGCTCAAATTGCTGTATCACCGCATCAGAAGCATCCCCCAGGTGCTGGCGGATCTGGGACTTCTCCTGAATGTCATCCCGAAACTTCAGATACTCCCCATCCTTTGGCACAAGGACCACGCTCACATCAAACCCTTCAAGGATCTCCTGGATGTAATCGCTCTGAGTTTCCTTGATCGGCACTCCACCATGAAGAATGCCCCGCACATCAAAAGGTTCAGGTGGCGGTGAGGTGTCTGCATAACGGCGGATATTTAGGTTGTGGTCGTTCTCCCGTATCTCCTCAATCGGTACAACCCGTGAGAATCGCTTGATTTCGTTGTAGGCGTCAAAGCATCTCACAATCTTTTCAATGTCCTGGTCTCTGAGGATATTTTGATTCTTGCCCTCCTGGTAGTCTAGTTCAGCATTGATGAAGAGCACCTTTCCTCTTCGTTCAGCACTCTTGTCCTTGTTGATAATTATCAGTGAGGCAGGAATTCCAGTGCCGTAGAACAATCCAGATGGAAGACCAATCACCGCTTCCACCAAGTCATCTTCAAGGATGCCCTTACGGATCTCACCTTCTTGACCACCACGGAACAGAACCCCATGAGGAACCACCACTCCCATCACTCCCTCTTGATTCAGTGAGGCGATCATGTGCTGAACGAATGCCAGATCACCAGCATCCTTAGGAGGAATTCCGTAGCGATACCTTCCATATCCATCATGCTCGGCAGTTTCCCTTCCCCAGTTTTTCAAGGAGAATGGAGGATTGGCGATCACCCGATCAAATCGCATCAGTTCGCCATTCTCCACATGCTGTGGTTCGCCCAGGGTGTCTCCCTTGCGAATGTCTGCATTGAAGAAACCATGCAGGAACATATTGAGTTTGCAGATCGCCCAGGTGCTCAGGTTCATCTCCTGACCGAACAACTGAATGTTCTGCTCGTTCTCACCGTGAGTTGCCAGGTAGTTCCTTGATTGGAGCAGCATTCCACCTGAACCACAGGTTGGATCCAGTACCTTCATTCCTGCATGAGGTTTGATCAGTGACACCAGCAGTTTCACCACCTCACCAGGCGTGTAGAACTCACCACCTTTCTTGCCCGCAGAATCAGCGAACATCTTGATCAGATACTCATAGGCACTGCCCAGAAGATCAGGACGATCAAAGTCCGCAGTTCTCAGGCGGAACTTTGAGTAGTGGGAGAGCAGATCCCTGAGTTTGTTGTCGTTGAGTTTGTTCTTGATGTTGAAGTCAATGGAGACCAGCACCCCTTCCAATGTTGGGTTGTGCTCCTCAATCGCTTCGGTTGCCTTGTTCAGTTCGGCACCGATGTCGTGCTTGAGGTCCTTGAGGTTCTCCCACCTTCCTTTCTCGGGCACATAGAAGGTCTTGTCGTACTCGTCCTTGTCATCGGCGAGTTCTTCTGCCTGCTCCTGGGTCTTGCCCTTATCCAGGTAGTACTGGATCACCCCCTCCCTTGCCTCATCAAAGGCATCGGACAGACGCTTGAGGAACAGCATCCCGAAGATGTAGTCCTTGAATTCCGAGGCATCCATGCTTCCTCGCAGGATGTCGGCACTCTTCCAAAGGAATGACTCCAGTTGGGAGAGGGTCAGTTTCTGCCCGATCTGGAAGGCGGGTTCTGGGGCAACGCCATTGCTCTTGGGTTTTCTGCCTCGCTTCGGTTTCGGTTCGTCGTCTGTCCGCAGTGATGCCAGCAGATCATCCAGTCCGCCCAGGTCTTCACCCGTCTCTTCGTCGTCCGCTTCGGGTGTGGCGAAGGTCGCTGAGTCGGTCACTCGGTCTTGTCACTTCCGCCCATTCTCGCCTGCTGGACTGGGTTTTGCCCGTTATGCAGGGGTTGCATAGTTCTGGGTTGGATGCCTGTGGGAACACTGTGCGCTGCCTCTACGACCTCTGGTGGCGCGTCACACAGAAAGCAGCGCCTATCCCCAAAGTGACTGATACCCGCTGCCCGAAACGATGCCTGCCAGTGAGATGGTGAAGACCAGAGACCTGCGCAAGGGTTTGTCAGCGACGAACTCATCCAGATCCACCCGCCGCTTTGGTCCCTCGCCTATGTCTCTGGGTATTGACTTTCTTGGTCACGAACACGCTTGTTTAGATCGTGACAAACTGAATATGCACTTTCTATCGTCGGTACTCTCCTTTCTTTACCTTGAAGACGGTCATCTTTTACGTACCACCCTTAAGTGCTCCGCCTGATATGGCAGTGCTCTGCTTCATTTGCGTGAGATGCAAGTGACACATTGCTTGTGTACCCTTGGTTATCCATGGTTTCTTATTCATATGCGTACACCATAAGATGCCCAGGCGCATGATCCATCACATATGAACCAGGGATGATGCTTAATACCTATTCGATTCCCTTATAGGCATTTCGACTTCTTAATTGATACTCGATTGGTTGACCAGACTGCTCTCTTCTGCAGATTGCCTCAAAAAACATAACAATAGATCACTCTGCTGGTGCAACCACTTTTAAAATTCCACTATTCCTTGGATTTTATTCCAGAACGATTCAAAGTGGAATTTTTTAGAAAGATGCGCGCTCAACTTTTGCTTCCCAGGGAATAGAACCGAGCAGCGAAGTGAGGACTGCTATTGCTATAGCAGTCACAATTCAAAAAGGTAAGTTCCTCATTTAATTATGTTCAAACCGATGACTTGAATATCTTCCGCGTCTGGTTCCAACCATTCTGCAAACTCCTGTGTAATAGCAAGGATGTCTCCCTCATCCAGCAACCCACTAACAATTCGCGAAATACTCCAGTCCACGATTTGAGAAACAATTTCTTCCGTTGTGGGCGGGGTTTGCCTCCAGCGTTTGATTGAGAGAGGAGATTCCATTGTTCAAGCAGCAGTTTTGCAGAATTTTGCGCCCTAAACATGATTCTGATGATTTGCACTGGGTCGAGTGGATCTGCTTAAGAGGTCTTAATGCCTGAATCGTGCGGCATCCAGCAAAACTTCTTAAAGGTTTTGCCTTTATTGAACCGTTCCCGCTACCTACACCGCATTTCCTTCTTCCAGATTTGCTCCAGTGACTTGCGGAACTCTCCACCACTTTGTGGTCGTGTCAGTTTCCGTTTCCAAAAGACACTGCTAATCCACCAGACCTGAAGACCGCCAAAAACAAGGGCGACCAGACCCAGTTGGATGTATCCCCATTTGAGGTGCTCCTGTCACGCCTCCCCCTTTGCCCTCAGACACCGCTTCGTTTGCTGGTGCTGCCTGAATGCCCACTGGTTGCCCTTCACGACCATTCCACAGTGCTCACAGACCGTTGTTGGCACTTCTTTGACCCAGTTGTCAGGTCGCTCCCCCACCAGTTCCCGCCTTGATGGGTCAATTCCTCTGCCGCGTTGGTAGCGACCAAGAGCAGGCGCAGTGGTCACGAACCCTGTTTCAAGGCAGCGGAACAGCAGGGTCTGCCCACGGAGGTTCTGGAGTTTGGTGGCGTTGATGGTCGTGGGGATGTCTGGCACCGTAAAGTTACTTCACTAAAACTTGCCAACATTAGGTTCTTTCGTCTGACGCTTTTTCAATTATTGTCCCCATATGGGGACTGGATATCCTCATCTCAACCAGCGAATTCCGCTTACTTTGGATTTGGTCGCAATTGCAACGGTATGCGGATCACGCACTCGGATGGTGAGCATCTACTCGTGCTGAGTGACGAAGAAGCGGCGGCGCTTGTTGAGGCGTCTGCTCTGCTTGTGCTTGCTTCTCAGTCCATTGCTGGCGCTGTACTACCGCCAAGGATGGCAACGGTGCTGGGGCAACTCTTTGATGGTCTCAATGTCCCTACTGCCGTCTCTGCACCTCAGCAGGACAACTGAGTTCACTGAACGCCAGGACTATGCGGGTTACATCAGTTGGAACCGATCACCTTTTGTGCCTCAGCGAGGAAGAGGTTGGTCTGCTGGTGGATCTGTGCCACGCAGGTGCCTTTTCAGAGCACATCGCATCTTCTGCTGAACGACGGGAGTGTGTGGATGCCTTTATGTGGCAGGTTCAGCAGTCGCTTTTGCCAGCAGTCCAGAAGCGTTACGGCAGAAAGGCGCTGAAGAGGTCTGGGGCGTAGGGGCAAGAGACCTACTTCTTGACGCCTTCCTGGGGTGTTGTGCCTGTTTGCCCATTCATCTGACCGCAGCAGCAGCACTGGGCATAAGCAGCAGTCCCCATCAGCAGGGTTCCAGTGGTCAGAGCAAGGAGCAGCAGGCGCTTCATTTGGGTCTTGAGCGGAGTCGTATAAGCACTCTATGAACGCTTTCTCCTGTTGGCGACTGCTTTGGCGATAAGGGACTCAATGGACTCCTTGACCCCACCACCCGACCGCGACTAGTACAGGTGTATCCGCCCGCCAGTGATGCCTGCTGTCCGCCCTGTGCCACCTGCTGCTCCCTCTGAGGAGTGGGAGTTTCTTGAGTGGAATGTCCTCAAACCATCCCGCTCCTCAAAGGTCTGCATGACCTGCCAGCACTTTCGCTACGAGGTCGGCAGGCACTGCGTCACCCTGCTCACCTGCCCGATTCATCAGGGTCTGATTCCTCAGGGCGACCATCTGACAAAAAGGTGCTCTCAGTGGGTCGCTCGGCAGGAGGTGCGGCAGGGGTGGTGTCCAGAAGGGGCGTGACAGATCGTCGGTGCCTCTGGCGACCTCCTGTGATTCCTTGGGGTTTCTGGCGCGCTCAGGTCGTCTTGGATTATCTTTTATCCAGTAGAAGGGGAGGAATCAAACCAGCACCAGATCTCCAGCACTCAAGGTTGCTTTGTTATCAAGGATGGCAAGAACACCACCAGTACCAGCACCTTTGATGATGCCGTTCTGGTTCCAGTGCAGTTCGCCGTTTGAGGTGTTGTAAACGAACAGAGATGCCGTTGACAGCGCCGTATTCAGTGCGGTTGCATTACTGACTACGCTCAGGGTTGCTGTGGATGCATTGATGCCAAAGGCACTCTTTGTGATCATGATTTTATCCCCCTGTACGCTGGAGAAATCGGTGATGTGATCAGCAGAGGAATTGCGGAAACTGGATGGACGCGATGAGAATTTGAAGGTATCTGCACCTCCAAGACCAGTCAGAAGGTCGGTTCCACCGTTGCCACCATCAAGGATGTTGTTGGCACTATTACCGATGATGGTGTTGTCTAGTTCGTTACCAGTTCCATTGATGGTAGTTGTTCCTGTGAGAGTCAGATTTTCAAGATTGGTTCCAAGTACCCATGAGACGGAGGACTCAACCGAGTCAACATCACTAGAAATTAGTGTTTCTTTGATGATGTCATCGGCGGAATCAACGATGTAGATATCGTCGCCACGCCCGCCGATCAAGGTATCAGTGCCACCATTGCCATTGAGCACATTGGCACTAGCGTTGCCCGTGAGAATGTTGTTAGCGGTGTTGCCAGTGGCATTGATCGCTCCAGATCCAAGCAATGTCAGATTCTCTAGGTTGTTTGTGAGTGTGTAGGCGATTGTGGATTGAACTGTATCCGTGCCTGCGGATGCTAATTCGGTGATCACATCGCCAACATTGTCAACGACATAGGTATCATCACCAAGACCACCGATCATAGTGTCGGCACCAGCAAGACCATCTAGCGTGTTGTTGGCGTCGTTGCCTGTGATGGTGTTGTTCTGGGCATTCCCGTATCCAGTGATGGGTGTGGATCCTGTGAGAATTAGGTTCTTATAGGCGCTGGCGATACCGCTCTTGATGATGCTGGTGCTGGTGGAGAAGGTATCGACAATCTGCGTTGCAATGGATGCCAGAGGATTGTCACTTAGGTCGGTGATAAAACCTGAAGAGGTGGTGTTGCTTGGCGGGTTGTAGGAGACGCTGATTGATTTCGCGCTATCCAGTGCACGCCCAGACAGTGTGAGAACTAACTGGGAGGCAGTATGAATCGTTGGATGATCTGGTCCCGTGATTTGGGATCTTGTGACCTTGCGGGTTTGACCATCAACGATGACGGTCATGTAGGCAGGATTCAGTGAACCACCACCTGCAATCTGAATGTCCTCGGAGAACTTGAGGATCAGTTGGTTGCTGGTGGCGGCGGTGGATTGGAGGGTTGGGGGTGATATGTCGTCACTGACATCGGTATTGTCCATGTTCAATTTCACTACAAATCCATCTTGCCCTCCATTGTTGGTTTGACCATCAAGGTCACCGCCGGTGGATCCAGCAACAAAGATGCCACCATTGCCATCGGCGATTGCTGTGTTAATGTTATCCGAAGATGACGAACCAATTAGTCGGGTCCAACTCTTATTGCCAGTGCTGTCATAGTGAGCAATAAATCCATCGCCATAACCATTGCTGGATTGACCATCAAGGTCACCGCTGGTGGATCCAGTAACAAAGATGCCACCATTGCCATCGGCGATTGCTGTGTAAATGTTATCCCAAGTGGACGAACCAATTAGTCGGGTCCAACTCTTATTGCCAGTGCTGTCATAGTGAGCAATAAATCCATCTTGCTCTCCATTGTTGGTTTGACCATCAAGGTCACCGCCGGTGGATCCAGCAACAAAGATGCCACCATTGCCATCGGCGATTGCTGTGTTAATGTTATCCCAAGATGACGAACCAATTAGTCGGGTCCAACTCTTATTGCCAGTGCTGTCATAGTGAGCAATAAATCCATCGCCATAACCATTGCTGGATTGACCATCAAGGTCACTGCCGGTGGATCCAGCAACAAAGATGCCACCATTGCCATCGGCGATTGCTGTGTTAATGTTATCCCAAGTGGACGAACCAATTAGTCGGGTCCAACTCTTATTGCCAGTGCTGTCATAGTGAGCAATAAATCCATCGCCATAACCATTGCTGGATTGACCATCAAGGTCACCGCTGGTGAATCCAGTAACAAAGATGCCACCATTGCCATCGGCGATTGCACTTTGAACGTGGTCCCAAATATACGAACCAATTAATCTAGTGAACGCAAGACTTGCTGTCACCACAGCTGTCATCTCAAAATCTCTGAAAACCTAGCGCACCTGACCCGAGAACCAACCTGTTTAAGAAATTTGTTACAAATCTTGCCTTTTCGCATTTGGATGTGCGGGATCTGCATAAGGTCACGGCAGGGGATGCATCTGACAAAAAGGTAGTTGGTGCCATGGCAGGAGGTGAGGCAGGGGTGGTGTCCTGAGGGTGGGTGACAGACCACATGCCATACCGACGGATCCGAAATCGTTCTCGACCTAACCTCCGTTGTTCTGGATCTGATGTCCCTGCTTATCCCCTGCGGTTTCATTGAATCTCGATGCGTTGTGTGAGATATCATGTGAGATCTCATTATGAGACTGAACTAAAACTGTCCTAAAACGTTCCGGCAAGTACCTACTTGTTTTCAAATCGAATCCCACCCTCTCCGCTTATGCAGAGACCAGTTTCATTGTTTCCTCACTGACACGGATGCCGAACTGCTTTGGAGCACCGGGATGGTCGTTTTAACAATCGTTGCTTGCCTATAGCCAAGCAGGCTATGGCTCTATCAGGCAAATCGTGACACCTGCCATTTGGCATTGCCTTTGCTTTGCGTAAGATGAATGATGTTTTCTAAATCTTTCTCATCCCGCCATTTGAGTTCAGCATTGACGCCAATATTGTCAGGCGTAATATTGTTATTTAGGCTTAAGTGTTCTGCTGCAAATTCCAGTATTTTTAATGCCTGGGGTAGCTGGGAGATCCATCGGTGGTGCTTGTTTTCGTATTTTATCTCAATTGCAATATGCTCAATCGCAGCATTTAGCGCAGTTGGGTCGTCAATTAATTCCTCTTTGCTTTGAGTGCCATCGCCGCAAATATTGATATAGAAGTATATGCTTCCTTTGATTGCAGGTGCTTTTAGGATGCTATCGCTACCAATTTTGGCAAGAAGTTCCCTATTCTCTTCAACCGTCTCCTCGCCAAGGCGACTGCCGAACTGCTTTGGAGAGCCGGGATGTTCGTTCATAACCGCTGGATCGTGTGGTTGTAGTGTGGCAGGGCATGGAGGGTTGCCAGCGCAAGGGAGGAGAAGCCTGCGGAATGTTCAACTGGTTTCCGCTGTATATATCGCTACGGCGCTCTTATGAATTTGCTTTAGAAAGGATGAATTCAGCGGAGTCGGTATGGATTTCTCTGGTTCGCCCTCCCTTCTTGTCTTTGTCGCCCTAGTGGGGCTTTTAGTTGTCGAAGTGGTTCTTAAGTTTGGCGCTTGACATATTATTTTTTGGCTTAAATCAACCACGGTGGTGTTAAGTCCAAGAGGCGCCGATATTCCATGCAGCGAGTGTAAACGCCTAAAAGCGTAAGTGAGTCGTGATGAGCGACGGGAAGCATGTCCCTGGCGGAGTCGAGAGCGCTAGGGATTTTGTGAGCGAACCCTGCTTCTTTGGCATTTTTGGCAGGTTTTCGAGTGCCAGTTGTGGAATTGAGTTGGTGATCGCAGCAGTAGCTGGTCTGTGGGTTTACAGGGGATTTCCTTTTCCTGCTTCCTGCGTCATCCTTGGGTTGAATTCCACCACTACTTAAGATGAGGGACGACGATTTCTCTTTGGTCGACGACGATGCCAATGATGTGGAGCTGCCTGTCTTTGATATGGGCGCCGAGCACTGGCAGGAGGAAATTGATTTTCTAGAACAACGTCTTCGTGGCGAGCAGGGCGATATTGATAAGGACGATAAGGAGACTTGTAAGGAGGCACTGGCAATCGCCAAGGAGAACCTTGCCAACTGCTTAAGGCGTCAAAAGTAATATCCTTGTAATTTTAGACGTTGCATGTTGCCCACCCACTTGTTCAGGGGCCAATAGCTAATCGGAATTGATTTTGCGAGTCAAGCACCGACGTTCACTTTGCTGTAAAGAGAACAGAACTCTTCTTTGCCTGAATCCATGGCATGGGCCATTGAGTTGAGCACATACTCAAGATCTTCGGTTGCTAGCTCGCCGAGCGAATTCCAGTTTAAGGCAAACAGAATTGAAGAGTCCATGGCAGGGTGTTGAGGCCACCCTGGTGCAAGGACGACTGATTTAATGTCTGCAAACCATAACCCCATAAGCCGTCAAAATGGGATTTCAGCACATCCCATGGTCTTAAGAAATTAAGTAGTGGGCTTGATTCTGCTGCGCTGCAGTGCTTTTGGGAGATTTGAATGCTCAGGATTCTGCGACTAATATCTTTTTCTGCTTTTTCTTAACGTTAATAGGCCGGGATAAGAGGGCTGATTTTTATCTTTTGCAAGATATAACCCGTTGGCGTGATGCCTCGTGCGATGAATTGAAGGGGTTGTGTGGTCTGAAAAAGCTTATATGATTGACTTTAGTAGTTGTCGCCGTACTTGACTTCGGTCGATGCATTCATAAGTTCTACAGTCGTTTGGAAGCCCTGGGCAACGGTTACCTCGTGTTGGATGCCGATGTCCCTTAATGCGGTTACGTCGTATTCAGGAGCGGTGATCCAGCTGAATCCTTTGCCAAATGTGTTGTCAGGGTTGACCACATACCAATGGCAAGCGGTGTCTGGAACTGCCACCGAGCATTTGGTCCAGTCGTTGTCCCATTGGGGGACTTGAACAAATGAAAGGGCCGCAAATAAGAAACCAAAAATACTTAATAACATGGTCGCCTTATGAAATCTTCACAATCCTACTACGGTTTGGTCGCTTTTTGTCGTTTCCCTGATCTGGATTTGGTTTCGGTTGCCTAAATTTCCCATCCCTGATCTGGGTCGAGCCCCTGGAGATGCCCCACCACGAGAACCGTCCCACCAAAATCTGCCCCGTTTGTGAGCGGCCCTTTCAGTGGCGGCGCAAGTGGAGGGAGGTTTGGGATGAGGTGCGCTACTGCTCAGAAAGGTGCCGCCGGCAACGCACCGCCAAAGAGGTTTAAAAGATGCGCCCCACCTTTGTGAAGTTGGAGCTGGGTCTGGTTTCTAAGCCCCAATTCGACGCCGTGATTCCAGCCCATATGGCCTGGCTGGCAGAACTAGAACGCAAGGGCCATGAGCCCCGCAGTGGTTATTGGGCCGATCGGGTCGGCCTCAATGGCGATGGGGCTGGCGGCATGTTGCTCTTTACGGCAGCCAGTTGGGAAGAAGCCGATGCCCTTGTTCGAACAGATCCGCTGATCGTTCAGGAATGCGTCAGTTGGACGCTGCATCAATGGGCGCTGGTGTTTCCGCCAGGAGGTTTAGCTGTGAAACAGCAATACCAGACCTGAATTGAGCTGGTGAAACTCCCGCTCTTCGCGACTTAGATCCAGCCCTACCTGCAGACCTTCCTTGAGGGCATCTTCATAGGGAGGAGCTGTTGGCGCTGCCCCGGCTTGCCACAGGGCTGCAATCCCTACAGGTGTGGCGTGCCAGCTAAAGCAAGGGGTTAGCCCGATGTTCGGCTCCTTGAGGGCATCTTCGAGCAGCTCGCGAATTGCCATGTTCTCCATGATCTGCTTGCAGCTTCGTCAGGGGCAGGGGCAGGGGCAATCAGCTGAGAGTTTTCGTGATGAACGCCACTGCAGCGGCAGCAGTGAGCCAAATCAGCTCAAGCCGCCGATTTAGTTGCAGCATTTGCAGTACCGCCGCCTGATCCGGCGCTGGCAGCCCAGCGGCAAGCAGGGGCTTGCGATGCATTTGGCCGCCATAGCTATTGCTGCCTCCCAGCTGCACCCCGGCGACGTGGGCATAGGCGGCTTGGGATAATCCCGCATTGGGTGAGGGGTCGGCGGCGCCATCGCGCCGGGCCGCTGCCAGTACCTCAAGGCTGCGGCCTGGCTGGCCCGCCGCCAGCGGCAGGCTCACCGCCACCAGCCGGCAGGGCAGCCAAACCAGTAGGTCATCGAGGCGGGCTCCCGCCGTGCCCAGCCAGCGCAGGCGCCCGCGGCGGTAGCCCAGCATTGAATCCAGGGTGCTCGCTGCTTTGAAGCCCCAGGCCAGGGCCAGGGGGCCGGGCCATGCGGGGTTGAGGCTCCACAGCCCAGCCCCCAGCAGCATCCAAAACAGTGGCGCAAACAGACCGTCCACGCCGTTCTCGCTGGCCGTTTCGGCCAGGGCCCGCAGAATTTCCGGGGCGTCGAGATCGGCCGTGTCGCGGCCCACTATCCAGGCAAGGGCCCGGCGGGCTGGCTGAAGGGCTGGCTGGGTTGGGTTGTCGCCAACGTGGTCTGTCTGGTTTTGTACGGTCTGTTTCTGTACGGCTTGTACGGAATTAGGGAGAGCTTTCAGCACCCCACCCACCGCCTGCTCGAGGCTGCGGCCGGCAAGGGCGCTGGCCAGGGCCACCACCAGCAGTGGCGTAGGAGCCAGCCGCTCCATTCCCCAGCCCGCCAGGACGCTGCAGCCCACTAGCACCAGCGTGATCAAGCCCCCCGCCAGCCGCAGCTTCCAGGCTCTGGTGCCCGCCCAGGCTTCAGCGCCGCGGCGCAGCACGGTGATCCACCAGCCCATGACCACCACCGGATGGGGACACCAGCGCGGGTCCCCCACTAGGCGATCGAGGCCGCAGGCGAGGACAACCAGCAGCAGCGGGTTGCTGAACAGTTGATTGCTGAGCAGGGGCTGGATCAGGCCGTTTTCAGCCAGCTGAACATTGAGCGCAGGCCCTTGCCCACCTGCTCAATCGGATGGGCCGCATCGCGCTCGCGGATTTTGGTCATCTCCGGCTTGCCGGCGTCACACTCGGCCACGAAGTTGCGGGCGAAGGTGCCGTCTTGGATGTCGGTGAGGATGCGCTTCATCTCGGCCTTTGTGTCTGCCGTGATCAGGCGCGGGCCGCTGACGTAGTCGCCGTATTCGGCGGTATTGGAGATCGAATCGCGCATGGCCGTCAGGCCGCCCTTAACCATCAGATCGACGATCAGCTTCACCTCGTGCAGGCACTCGAAGTAGGCCAGCTCGGGCTGATAGCCAGCCTCCACCAGGGTTTCGAAGCCAGCCTTGACCAGCTCGGAGAGGCCGCCGCACAGCACGGCCTGCTCACCGAAGAGATCGGTTTCAGTCTCTTCTTTGAAGTTGGTTTCGAGGATGCCGGCCCTGGTGCCGCCGATGCCCTTGGCGTAGGCCATGGCCAGCTCACGGGCGTGGCCGCTGGCGTCCTGCTCGATGGCGAATAGGGCCGGTACGCCCATGCCGTTCTGGTATTCCCAGCGCACGGTGTGGCCGGGGCCCTTGGGGGCGATCATCACCACGTCCACATCGGCGGGCGGCTTGATCAGCTCGAAGCGGATGTTGAAGCCGTGGGCGAAGCTCAGCACCTTGCCGGCGCTGAGGTGCGGTGCAATTTCCTTGTCGTAGACGGCCTTCTGGAATTCATCGGGCAGCAGCACCATGATCCAGTCGGCCTTGGCGCAGGCGTCGGCGACGCTCAGTACTTCCAAGCCATCGGCCTTGGCTTTTTCTGCCGAGCGGCTGCCTTCGTAGAGCCCAACGACCACGTTGACGCCGCTGTCCTTGAGGTTCAGCGCGTGGGCATGACCCTGGCTGCCGTAGCCAATGATGGCCACCGTCTTGCCAGCAAGCAGGGAGAGGTCGGCGTCGGTGTCGTAATAGAGCTTGGCCATCGAGGCGTCGGTTCTGGACAGGTCAGAGGCTGAGCTTACGCAGGCGCCTGCGGCGCGCCCCTTCCAACTGACAGGGCCCAAGGCCATCCCTAACATCTGGCCTTTGCCCCAAGCGCCATGGTTGTCGACCAAGCCACCACTTCGACAACGGCCGCCGCTCTCTTCGAGGCCCACATGCAGGCCGAGCTAAACGGCGATCTCGACGCCACCATGGCCACGATGGTGGAAAACCCCCATCTGATCAATCTGGCCTCTGGCACCGGGGGGCAGGGCGCCGAAGGGGTGCGTGAGTTCTACGCCACCCAGCTGATCGGCCAGTTCTTTCCACCCGATGTTGAGTTCATCCAGATTTCACGCACCGTGGATGGTGAGCGCCTGGTGGATGAGCTGGTGATTCGCTTCACCCACACAAAAGCCATCGGCCATCTGCTGCCCGGGGTGGCTCCCACCGGCCGTCGCGTGGAGATGGCCCTTGTTGTGATCGTGGGCGTGCGCGAAGGCAAGGTGGCCTACGAGCACATCTACTGGGATCAGGCCGGACTATTGGTCCAGCTGGGCTTGCTGGATCCATCCGGGCTGCCGATCGGGCTCGACACCGCCGCCCGGCTGCTGGCTGCGACCGGCAAGGGCTGAATTTACGAATTTGGGCCTTAGAAGGTATCGGTGTGGTGGTGCACCACACGCCAGTGGCCAGCCTCCTTGCGGAAGACCGTGGTGGCGCGGATGTCAGTCCGAATCTCCGCACCGGCTTGGGTCATGCCGCTGGTGCGCTCCATGCACACCATGTAGCCCATTTCAGGGCTTTCAACAAAGCGACGGTCGTCAGCCACCAAGGTGCCTTCGAAGCCCATGGCGGACTCCTTGGTGAACTGTTCAAACACCGCCTTGTGTCCTATGCAGAGATTGCCGGTGGGGCCGAGGTGGCTGATGTCATCGCCCTCAGACCAGATCTCCGCAAATGGGGCGCAATCCCCTGCAAGCAACTGGTTGCCAGCTGTGTAGAACAGATCGGCAGCTTCGGGGAGGGTGGTGGCCATCGGCTCAGGCCTCGCTTGGGTGGGCGATCACCCGATCGATCAGGCCGTACTCCTTCGCTTCGGCGGCGCTGAGGAAGTAATCGCGGTCGGTGTCCTTCTCGATCTTCTCGAAGGGTTGGCCAGTCATGTCGGCCATCGAGTGGTTGAGCATGTCCTTGATGCGCAGGATCTCCTTCGCCTCAATCTCGATGTCACTGGCTTGGCGCTGGCTGGTGCCGCCCAGGGGCTGGTGAATCATGATCCGGCTATGGGGCAGGGCCAGCCGCTTGCCCTTGGTGCCAGCGCCCAGCAGGAAGGCGCCCATCGAGGCGGCCAGACCCACGCAGATGGTCACCACTTCGCTCTTGACGTACTGCATGGTGTCGTAGATCGCCAGGCCCGCGGTCACCGAGCCGCCGGGCGAGTTGATGTACAGGTAAATCGGCTTGGAATTGTCTTCCGAATCCAGATAGAGCATCTGGGCCACTAGGGCATTGGCCACTGCGTCGGTGACCTCCGAGCCCAAGAAGAGAATTCGCTCCACGCCCAGCCGCGTGTAGATGTCAACCCAGCGCTCGTACTGGCTGCCGGGGAGGCGGTAGGGAACGCTGGGGGTGCCGATGGGCATGGGTTTGGTTGGGGTGGTCGGTGGAACGCGGGGTGCCTGGGGGGCTGGCAGCCAGATGGTGGCTCAGCCCAGGCCGGCTGCCGTGGCCGGCGGAGCGGTTGGAAGGTCTTTCAGGCTCGTGAGTACCCGATCGATCAGTCCGTACTCCTTGGCTTCCTCAGCGGTGAAGTAAGTCATCCGATCGGAATCGCGGGACAGCTGCTCCACCGACTTGCCGGTGTTGAGAGAAAGCATCTCCAGCAGGGTGCGCTTGTTGTGCAGCACTTCCTGGGCCCGGATCTGGATGTCGGTGGCCTGGCCGCGGGCGCCGCTGCGGGGTTGGTGCAGCACGATCGAGGCGTGGGGCAGGGCGGCCCGATGGCCCTTGGTGCCGGCGCTGAGGATCATGGCTGCGGTGCCCATCGCTTGGCCGATGCAGATGGTGTGCACCGGCGGCTTCACGTAGCGGAGCGTGTCGGCGATGGCGAAGGCTTCGGTTTCAAAGCCAACGGCGTCGCCGGTGTACCAGCTGGTGCCTGTGGAGTTGATGTAGAAGAAAATTGGTTTCTCCGGATTGTCAAACTCCAGGTAGAGCAGCTGGGCAATGATCAACTCGGTGACGTCAATGCCCATCTGGCGCTTGGCGTCGTCGTCGCTGAACAGGGGCAAGCCCAGATAAACGATTCGCTCCTTCAGCAGCAGGCTGGGCAGATCGGGCGGCGGCGTGCGCATGGCCGCGGAATCGCCGTAGTAGGGGGCTGAAACCGACATCCGCGGTTGATGGAAGCAGGTCTGCGGAGCCTAGCGGGGGCCGTCCGCCTGCGGATTGGCCTTGCTGCGCTCTTGCCGTGGTTTGCGCTTGGCGGTGGCCTCCCCATTGGCCTCGGCTGGGGCTCCGTCGCCCCGGGCGAAAACGATCCGGCCAGTGGGGTTTTGCAGGGCTCCGGTGACCACCACCGGTAGCCGCTCGCCAATGCGGCCCCGGGCGCCTTCCACCACCACCATGGTCCCGTCGTCGAGGTAGCCCACGCCCTGATCGGCCTCCTTGCCATCGCGGGCGATCTTGAGCTGCAGCTCGTCGCCAGGCTGCACCTCGGGCCGCAGGGCGATCACCAGCTCGCTGAGGTTGAGCACCTTGAGATCCTTCACCTCAGCCACCTTGGCCAGGTTGTAGTCGGCGGTGAGCAAGGTGCCGCCGGTGTCGGCGGTGAGCAGCAGCAGCTTGTCGTCGACCCCGTTGCCTTCGTAGCGGGTGCTGTTGACCACCAGCCGCCGGCCGTACTGCTCGCGCAGCTCGCTAAGCAGCTTGAGGCCGCGGCGGCCCCGGCCGCGCTTCTCGGCGTTGCCCGAGTCGGCCAGGGCCTGCAGCTCATCGATAACGCTCTGGGCCACGATCACCTGGCCCTCCAGCAGCCCTGAGGCGAGCAGGCCGCGGATGCGGCCATCAATGATCACGCTGGTGTCGAGGATTTTGGCGCTGGCCGGTTGCAGCACCCCATCGGCCACCAACATCGCCTCCGTGCTGCTGGGGTTGAACAGGCGCAGCAGGGTGCGGCCATGCACCTCGGCCAGGTTGTAGCCCGATACGCCGAAAAAGACGTTGCTGAGCACCGCCGCCAGCGGTTTGATGAAGATCACCTCCCAGGGCAGGGGCAGCAGAAGGATCGGCGCCAGCAGCAAGTTGGCCACCAGCAGGCCGAGGATCAGTCCCACGGCGCGACTTATCAGCAGGTCGGTGGGCATGGTGCGGACCTGCTGCATCAGCTTGCGCCGCAGCTGCTGGAAGAAAACTCCAGCGATCACCCCAAAGAAGGCACCGAAGCCGCCCAGCACGGTGCGCAGCTCTTCTGGTTTGTCCACCTGCAGCAGCAGCTGCTCGGGCAGCAGGTCTACCCCCAGCCAGCCGGCGGCGGCGCCAGAGATCACAAACAGGATCAGGATGAGGGAGTCCACCATTCCCGTCGTGCGTGGCTACCCAACTGATCTGGGGTGCAGCATGCCTGATTTCGGTGCATTTGGCCTGAAGGGGTTTCCGCACCTGTTGTTGTGACTGCTCAATTTCCCCATCCAGTTCCAGTCCCAGCCCCAGCTCCAGGCCAGGTAGCCGCCCTGCTCTGGCCGCCGCGCAGTGCCTATTTGCACATCCCCTTTTGTCACCGGCGTTGCTTTTATTGCGACTTTCCGGTGGTGCCGCTAGGCGACCTTGCCGGCGGCGAAGCGCCGGCGCCGGGGTCGGCCTCGATTGCGGCCTACCTCAGCTTGTTGCTGCAGGAGATTGCCGCCTCGCCCCCCGGCCCCCAGCTTGCCACGGTGTATTTCGGTGGCGGTACGCCCTCACTGCTGACGCCCCCACAGCTGGAGTCCCTGCTGGCGGCACTGAGCTGCCGGTTTGGCCTGGCTCCTGGAGCTGAGATCAGCCTGGAGCTTGATCCAGCCAGTTTTGACCAGGATCGCCTGGCTGGCTATCTGCAGGCCGGGGTAAACCGGGTGAGCTTGGGCGGCCAGAGCTTTGACGATGCCGTGCTCGCCGGGCTGGGTCGCCGCCACCGCGGCGCGGACCTGCTGGAGGCCGCCGGCTGGCTGGCCCAAGCCCTGGGCGGCGGGGCCCTCAGCAGCTGGAGCCTGGATCTGATCCAGGGTCTGCCGGGTCAGGACCTAGGCCACTGGCGCCGCCAACTGCGGCAAGCCATTGCCCTGGCACCGCCCCACCTTTCCGTCTACGACCTCACCCTGGAGCCCGGCACCGTGTTTGCCCAGCGCCACGATCGCGGCCAGCTGCAGCTCCCCGATGCCGACCTAGGCGCCGACTTGATGGAGCTCACCTGGGCCGAGCTCAGCGCCGCTGGCTACGGCCACTACGAGATCTCCAACTACGCCCTCCCCGGCCACGCCTCCCGCCACAACCGCGTCTACTGGAGCGGCGCCGGCTGGTGGGGCTTTGGGATGGGAGCCACCGCGGCGCCCTGGGGTGAGCGCCTGGCCCGGCCGCGCACCCGCGAGGCCTACGCCGACTGGTTGGCCCAGCCGGGCTCGCCGCCCGCTAGCGCTGGTGAGGCTTGCCCAGGAATGCCGCTAGATGAGCGCTTGCTGGTGGGGTTGCGCCGCCGCGAGGGGGTGTCCATGCCCGCGCTGCTGGCCCAGGCGGGGCTGGGGCCAGCGGCGCTTGTGGCCTTGCGCAGCCACTTGGAGTCTTGGATAGGTGAGGGGCTGCTGCGGATTGAGGGGCCCCGCTGGCGACTCAGCGATCCAGCTGGCCTGGCCCTCAGCAATGGGGTGCTGCGGGAGCTACTGGCTTGGTGGCAGGAGCAGGAGCAGTTGCCTGGGCAGGGTGACGCTGGCTGGCGATCCAACCCTGCAGCGCTGCCACCCCCAGGGCACGACCCTGCAACAGCGGCGGGCTGAAGGGGGGCTGGCGGCTGGTGAGCCCCAGCAGGTCTGCCGTGACCCGAACCTGGCCATCACAGCCCTCGCCGGCGCCGATGCCTATCACCGGTAGTTCCAATTCCTTTTGCAGCAAGGCGCCCAAATCGGCGGGCACGTGTTCAAGCACTAGGGCGAAGCAGCCCGCTGCCTGCAGGGCCAGGCCTTGGCGCCGCAGCCGCTCGCGGCTGACCTCATCGTTGCCCTGGCGGCGGTAGCCCAGCCGATGCACCGACTGGGGGATCAGGCCGATGTGGCCCATCACCGGTATGCCGCTGCGCACCAACCGGTCGATCAAGGTCAGGGTCTCAGGCTCGGCGCCTTCAAGTTTCACAGCTGCGGCGGGGGTCTCCTTGAGCACCCGGCCGGCGGCAGCTACTGCGTCATCTGGGTTGCACTGATAGCTGAGGAAGGGCAGATCGCAAATAAGCAGGGGCATCTGCCCAGGGCCGCAGCTGCTGGCTAGGCCGCGGGCCGTGGCCCGGGTGTGGTGCAGCATCTCCTCGAGGGTCACCGGCAGCGTGGTGGCGTGGCCCAGCACGGTCATTGCCAGGGAATCCCCCACCAGCACCGCATCAGCGCCCGCCTCGGCCACCAGAGCGCCAGAGAGGGCATCCCAGGCCGTAAGCATCGTGATCGGCAGGCCCGCCTGCTTGCGGCTCGCCAGATCAGCGGGGCGCAGGGGCACGGGCTTCGGTGCGAGTGATGCCATTGCTAACATCTAATCGACTCGGACCCATGCGGCTCTGACGCCCAAATCTGGTCAGGACCGGAAGGGAGCAGCCACACGGGATGCTCAGGGCAGGCGTGGAATCCGGGTCACCCCAATCACAAACCGCTGACTAGCTTTCCTGGCTCTGGCGGTTGAGGAGGAATGGCGGGATTTTCGCGCCCCGTTCCTCCTGGGCGCTGTTGAACAGGGGAGTTCCGGCAAAGCTGACCACGGTGCGCTCGGTGCGGTAAGGGGCGCCGCTCTCGAAGCCGGTAGCGATCACGGTCACGTGGATTTCGCCCTCGAGGCGTTCATCCACCACGGCACCCACAATGATGTTGGCGTCAGGATCGACAACCTCGTAGATCACTTCAGAGGCGGTAGTCATGTCCTCGAGGGTCATGTCTTTGCCGCCGCTGATATTGATTACACAACCCTTGGCACCGTCGATGCGGGCCGATTCCAGCAGGGGGCTGCTCATCGCCGCCTGAGCAGCCTCAAGAGCGCGGGAGCGGCCGGAGCCCACCCCGATGCCAAGCAGGGCTGTGCCGGCGCCAGCCATCACCGAGCGCACATCGGCGAAGTCGACGTTCACCAAGCCAGGCCGGGTGATGATGTCGCTGATGCCCTTAACGCCCATCCGCAACACGTCATCGGCGGCGCGGAAGGCCTCTTGCAGGGGGGCGCCGGCAATGGCATCGCGCAGGCGATCGTTGGGGATCACGATCAAGGTGTCCACGCTCTCGGCAAGCCGGGCAATGCCCTCTTCGGCCTGACGCAGCCGCTTGCGACCTTCAAAACCGAAGGGCTTGGTGACGATGCCTACGGTGAGGGCGCCAACTTCCTTGGCGACCTCGGCAAGGATTGGTGCTGCGCCGGTGCCGGTGCCGCCACCCATGCCAGCTGCGATGAAAACAAGGTCGGCACCCTGCAGTGATTCCTGCAGTTCGGCCCGGGACTCTTCCGCAGCCTTTTGGCCGATTACCGGATTACCGCCGGCACCTAGGCCGCGAGTCAGTTTTTGTCCGAGCTGGATGCGCTTCTCCGATGCCGACTGCAGCAGCGCCTGGGCGTCGGTGTTCAGCACCCGGTAGCCCACACCCTGGAGGTCGGAGGCAATCATGCGGTTCACCGCATTGCTGCCGCCACCGCCGACCCCGATCACTTCGATGCGTGCCGACTGGCTCGGCACAATCTCGCCTGAAACGCCGCCAAAGGACGGATCGTTTGAGGCTTGGACACCGTTTGACTGGGAAGAGCTTTGGGTCATAGCGGCATCGGGGGTGGCGGTGCGAACAATCGGCGACTGCATTATGTCGGCCTTTCCTTGCCTGGATTAGGAGAGTGTCTCACCTTTGCGGGTTTCCTGGCATGTCTCTGCTGGATTCCTTACGGCTCCCTGCTGGCGGCAGCCTGGCCAGGGGTGGCGGGTAAGCCCAGCTCGGGTTGTTCTGGATCGCTGAGATCGATGGATTGCAGCTGGCGGCCCTTCACCTTTGCCGGCAGTTCCTGTTGCAGGTGACGGAGCACTTCAAGGCGCCGCCCCAATTGGGCATCAGCCGGCCCGAGGCGCACCTTGCCGAGCCGCTTGCTCTGCAGCCACAGGCTGCTGTCTGGTTCAAAGCGGATCTGGCTGATATCGCCACCAAGCCGCCCCCGTTGTTCGAGCACTAGGGCGAGGGCCGGGCGGTAGCGGGCCTGCCAACCCAGCACCAGTAAGCCGGCACTGGCTTTGGCTGCGGCCCCCTGGCCCTGGCCAATGCTCATCCAGTGGCCGAATCGATCGACATAGCCCTGCTCGCTTCCCTTGGCGGTGCGTCGCTGGGCCCTGGCTACCGCCTGGCGGTCGACCAGTTCAACCCGCAGCCGCGGCGGTGCCATCAGCCGACTCACCCGCACCTGTTCCACCGGCAGGGCACCGGCCAGCACATCGGCGATGCGTTTGGGGTGCAAGCCCAGCAGGGGTTGGGGAAAAGTCAGGCGGACGGCTTGCACCACCTGGTCGGTTCCCACCTGCTGGCTGCCCACCACCTCCACCTGGTCGGGGCCGGTTAGTACCCAGCCCTGACGCAGCAGGCCGTAGCCCAGGCCGCCGGCGAGGGCTAGCAGCACAAGGAAACGCCAAAGATTGCGCAGGCGCTCTTGGCGTCGCTGCTGGCGCAGTTGGCGCCGCCGCTCCGATCCAGGTGGGAGAGGGGTGGCACTCACCGCAACAGGCTCCACTCCTGGCTCACAACTCGCAGCGCGAGCGCGACATCAGCTCATCGATCCAGCGCCGGGCCCGCTCTGAATCGGCGAAGGGCAGGTCTTTTTGTTCGCCACCACCCACTAAGCGCAGTCGGCAAGCCCCATGGCTCTCTTCGGTGAGGGGCGCCTCGCCCGAACCCAGCGAAAGCAGCTCAACCAATTCGAGCTGCTTAATCACAAAAAAGTCATCTTGTTTGAGTTGACCGGCTTCGAAGGTGCACCAACTCAGCAGGCCATCCACCAGCCGGGCGCCGCCGCAGCTGTCGAGTTTGGCCAGCTCGGAGCCCTCGGCCCATTGGCGAAACAAGCGCTGCCGCCGCCGCTCGAGCCAGCCCAGGGCGGTGAGCAGTACGAACACTAAAAGCAGTGGCAGCCAAAGCAGGCCGTGACTCATGTCGAAGGGCCTCCACTAGATACCTGCAGATGCCATTGTCGGGCCCCTTCGATCAATTCGCGCACCAAGGTGGGCAGGGCCACACCCGTGGCGGCCCAGAGCATCGGGTACATGCTCTGGCTGGTAAAGCCCGGCAGGGTGTTGATCTCGTTGAGCCACAGTTCGCCACTGGCTTCGCAGAAGAAGAAGTCAACCCGCGAAAGCCCCATGGCACCAACGGCCTCACAGGCCTCGATCGCCATGGCCCGGCAGCGTTCAGCCACCGCCTCTGGCACCAGCGCCGGGATCACGGTGTGGCTTTTGCCCTCGCTGTATTTAGTTTCGTAGTCGTACCAATCGGCTTCAAAGCAGATTTCGCCCAGCACCGAGGCCTGCAGGGGCTGGTGGCCGCCGCCCCGCACCGCGCATTCCAGCTCGCGGGCCGTCACCCCCTGCTCCACCACCAGCCGCGGATCAAGCGCGGCGGCAAGCTTCAGACCGGCCTGCAGGCTGGCCCGATCAGTGGCCTTGCTGATGCCCACCGAAGAGCCGAGGTTGGCTGGTTTCACGAAGCAGGGGTAGCCGAGCTGGCTCTCCAGCTGGTCGAGCAGGGCGTCGTCGTTTTGGGTTGCTGCGCTCGCTGACACGCAGGCATAGGGCACCTGGGGCAGGCCGGCGGCGGCGAAGGCGGCCTTCATCGCCTGCTTATCCATGCCCACCGCCGAGCCCAGCACACCCGAACCCACATAGGGAACCTGCATCAGGGTGAACAGGCCCTGGATCGTGCCGTCTTCGCCGTTGGGGCCGTGCAGCACCGGCAGCCACACATCGATCTCCAGGGCGCCGGCAGGTAAGCCCCGGAATCCAGGCGGCGGCAGCGGTTGGGGCAGTTGCTCGAGCCGGGCCTGGCTGCCCTGGCGCAACACAGCATCGGCCAATTCAGCTCCCCACCAGCGCCCTTCGGGGTCGATGTAGAAGCAATGCAGCGCGTAGCTCGACGCGTTTTCGGCATCCTGCAAGGCCGCCGCCACCGTGGCGGCGGAACGGATTGAGACGGCGTGTTCGCCGGAGGCTCCCCCAAAGATCAGACCAACGGCGATGGGGGTGGGTGTCATGCCAGCCGGTATGGGACCCAGGGGGACCAAAACTCAGGCCAGTTTGCCGCTCAAGGAGAAGGCGCGCACCTCTTTGATTTGCACCGTTACTAGGTCGCCCGGTTTGATCGGGCTGCCATGGGCGTTTTGGCCGGGGAAAAAGGTGAGCCGGTTGGTGCGGGTGCGGCCCATCACCTGATTGGAGTTTTTGGGATTGCTGCTTTCCACCAGGATCTCCTCACAGCGGCCGGCGTAGCGGTTGCTGCGCTGCTGGGCAGTGCGCTCCACCAGGGCGTTGAGCTCCTGCAGGCGTTCCACCTTCACCGCCTCGCTGAGCTGGTTTGGCCAGTCGGCTGCTGGGGTGTTAGGCCGCGGCGAGTAGGCGGCGGTATTCACCAGGTCGAAGCCGATCTCCTCAATCAGGGCCAGGGTGCGGCGGTATTGGGCGTCGCTTTCGCCGGGGAAAGCCACGATCGCATCGGCACTGATCGAGGCATCGGGCATGCGCTCACGGATGCGCTCAACGATGCGGCGGTAGCGATCCACCGTGTAGCCGCGGGCCATGGCTTTGAGCACGTCATCGTCGCCGCTCTGGAAGGGCACATGGAAGTGCTCGCACACCTTGGGTAGGTCGGCGCAGGCATCGATCAGCCGCTCGGTGAAGTAGCGCGGGTGGCTGGTGGCAAAGCGGATCCGCTCAATTCCGGCCACGTCGTGGACGTGATGGAGCAGGTCGGTGAGGGTGTGGGCGCGGCGGCCTTCGGGGGTGATGCCGGGCAGGTCGCGGCCGTAGGCATCGATGTTTTGGCCCAGCAGGGTGATCTCCTTGAAGCCGCGTGCCGCCAGGCCCTGCATTTCCAGTTTGATCGCTTCGGGCAGCCGCGACTGCTCCTGGCCGCGCACCGAGGGCACCACGCAGTAGGTGCAGCGCTCATTGCAGCCGTAGATCACATTCACCCAGCCGCATATCTGGCTGTCGCGGCGAGCGGTGGTTATGTCTTCAAGGATGTGCTGCTCACCGGTGGCCAGCACCTGCTGACCCTGCTCCACCTGGGCCAGCAAGGTGTCCAGCCGGTTGGCGTGCTGGGGGCCCATCACCAGATCCAGCTCGGGCACTCGCCGCAGCAAAGATTCGCCCTCCTGCTGGGCTACGCAGCCCGCTACCACCAGGGTGAGGTTGGGGTTGATTCGCTTGCGTTGGGCCTGGCGGCCTAAGTAGCTGTAAACCTTCTGCTCGGCGCTATCGCGGATTGTGCAGGTGTTGTAAAGCACCAAATCGGCGCTGTGCTCGTCCGTGCCGGCCCGGTAGCCCATGGCTTCCAGGATCCCGGCCATGCGCTCGGAATCCGCCTTGTTCATCTGGCAGCCAAAGGTGGTGATCCAGTAGCTGCCGCGGGGGACGTTGGTGCTGAGGTTGGTGGCCGTCATGCAACTAGTTTCGGCCATCGGGTTCGGCTATCAGAGTTGGCGGCTGGCGGGAAAAGGGACCTGGTCTGGTGTCCTGGAATCTGTACACGCTGTACGGATTCCAGGACGTGTGCCAGACCCGTGTCAGCTTGAGAGCAGCGCCTCAGCCCTAATGCAGCTTCGCCTGCAACGCTTTCAGCTCACCAAGGCCGTGCCCCTGGCCATCAGCCGCGGCACGACGGCTACGGCGGAGCACCTGCTGGTGAGCCTTGAGCACGACGGGCTCACGGGCATAGGCGAGACCGGCGGCTTCGATACCGGCCACCGCCATTACGACACCGATGCCGTTGCTGCGGAGCTGGAGGCGGTTGCCCCCCAGCTGGCCGCCCTGGCGCCGGAGCCCCTGCAGGCCCTGGAGCCCCTGCTGGCCGCCCTGAGCCCCCCGGCCCGTTGCGGCTTGGATCTGGCCCTGCACGACTGGTGGGGCAAAAGGTTGAACCAGCCCCTGCACCGGCTCTGGGGCCTGGATCCAGGCGCCTGTGTCGCCACCAGCGTCACCCTTGGCTTAGGTACGCCCGAGGCTGTCCTGGCGCGGCTTGAGCGCTGGTGGCTGCAGTTGCCTGCCACCCGCATCAAGCTCAAGCTCGGCAGCCCTGCTGGCATCGCCTACGACTTGCCCCTGCTGGAGGGGGTGGCTACCGCCCTTGAGCAGCGGCGCCAGCAGACCGGCAGCGCCTGCGAGCTGCAGGTGGATGCCAACGGCGGCTGGGATCTGGCCACAGCCCGGGCCATGCTCGAGCCCCTGGAGCGGGCCGGCGTGGTGCTGCTCGAGCAGCCCCTGGCGCCCCTGCTGGATCCGGAGGCTGACAGCGCTGGTTTTGCGGCCTTGCATGGCGAATCTCCCCTGCCCCTGGTGGCCGATGAGAGCTGCTGGCAGCTGGCCGATCTGCTGCGGCTGGCCCCCCACGTGGATGGCATCAACATCAAGTTGCTCAAGAGCGGTGGCCTCAGCGAAGCCCTGCTGCTGGCCCAGACGGCTCGCCGCCTGGGTTTAGGGGTGATGGTGGGCTGCTACTCGGATGGCGCCCTGCTCAATGGCGCGGCAGCCCAGCTGCTGCCCCTAGTGACCTGGCCCGATCTCGATAGCCATCTCAACCTGGTGGACGACCCCTTCACCGGATTGACCCTGGAGGGAGACGTGCTGATTCCGCCAGCGGGCCCCGGCCTTGGCATCAATCTGGGTATCTCCATGGGGCAGGCGTCATGTTGAGCCCAATCGCTCCGGTCGTGCTGCTGCTCCACGGCGGCCTCGACGACCTCAGCGGCAAGACCGGTTTGGCGATGTTGCGCTATCGCAGTGGACCGATCGTGGCGGTGATCGATCCAGCTTTCGCTGGCTCCGACCTGCAGCAGGTGAGCGGCATTGAGCGGGCTGTGCCGGTGGTGGCTGATATGGCGGCGGCCCTGGCCTACGGGCCCGAGGTGGCGGTGGTGGGGCTGGCCCCCTCCGGTGGCCGCCTGCCACAAGCGATGCGGGCCGATCTGCTGGCGGCGCTGGAGGCGGGGCTGAACCTGGCCAGTGGCCTGCACAGCCGCCTTGGCGATGATCCCGAGCTGGCTGCCGCCTGCAGCCGAGCCGGCCAGTGGATCTGGGATCTGCGCCAGGAGCCGGCTGGCTTGGAGGTGGCCGCCGCGCGAGCCGCTGCACTGCCCTGCCGCCGGGTGCTGGCCGTGGGTTCGGATATGGCCGTGGGCAAGATGAGCGCCTGCTTGGAGTTGCAGGCTGAGGCCAGGCGCTGCGGCCTTGACGCCCGCTTTGTGGGCACGGGCCAGGCGGGCATCTTGATCAGCGGCCAGGGCGTGGCCCTCGATGCCGTGCGGATTGATTACGCCGCCGGTGCCGTGGAGGCGGCCGTGCTGGCCGCCGCCGTTGGGGCCGGGCCGGAGGCGTTGCTGCTGGTGGAGGGCCAGGGGTCGCTTTGCCATCCGGGCTCCAGCGCCACCTTGCCCCTGCTGCGCGGCAGCCAGCCCACCGAACTGCTGCTTGTGCACCGCGCTGGCCAGAGCCATGTGCGCACCCGGCCAGGGGAGGTGCCGGTGGCGATCCCGCCCCTGGCCGAGTTGATCGCGGCGCTGGAGGCCCTGGCGGCCTTGGGGCGTCCCGATGGCCTGCGGCCGCGGGTGCGGGCCGTGGCGCTCAACACCGCCCGATTGGACGCCGCCGCAGCTCAGCTTGCTGTTGCCGCCACCGCGGCCGAGCTCGGCTTGCCTTGCGCCGATCCGGTGCGGCATGGGGCTGGGGTTTTGCTGCAGGCGCTGCAGTAGTCACAAAAAAGCCGCCCCAAAAGTGGTGGGGACGGCTAGGGAATCAAGGGCGAGCGAGGGGATTCGAACCCCCGGATGGCGGCACCACAAGCCGCTGCCTTAACCGCTTGGCGACGCCCGCCGCGCTCTTGGAATGTAGCAAGTCGTGGCCTGTCAAGGCTTCTCACCCGTTGCGGCGACCTGCTTCAGCCCAGCTACCGCGGCCTCAGCCACAGGATCGGAATTCCTACCAGGCAGAGAATCCCGGCGCCTGTTTGCAGTTCGGGCAGCCAGAAAGGCCATGCCAATGAGCTTCTGGTCCATGCCCTTGCCCCTGGGCTCGCATTAGACAGGACGTTGAGGGTTGGGGCAAGGCGCCTGCCGTGGCGAGCAAAGGGTGCCAACCTTGATTGCCTGCAACTTTGCACCGTTTGGTCTGCCGTTCGGACACCCCGGCCCGCTTTGCATGGGCGCCTGGCTTGATCATGCTCGGCCTAGCCGCTGGCGGGCTTGCCCTCACCAATCCATCGCCTGCAGACTTTCGTGCCTTCGCCAGTGATCGCCTAGTGGAAGAGATCAGCCAGGAGCTCTGCGGCGATGGCGGCGTGCCGGTGCTGTTGCGGATGGCGATCAACAACTGTGTTGGGCTTGTTCAGGCCCAGCGAGCGGCCTTGGCGGCCGTGGTGCTCAGCCACACCCGCCGCCGCAACTACGGCCTGTTGAGTGTTTTCGAAAGTGAGCTGGGCGGCCAATCGCTGCTGCGCTGGCAGGTGCCGCGCTTTCGCTCCACCGTGATGGGTGTAGCCGGTCAATTTGTGTTGATCAGCGCTGCCAGCGACCGTTCCGAGAGCCCCTAGTGAAGCTGCGCCTGCCCCGGGGGCTGCTGGATCCGCGCCTGGGCGGAGCCGGGTTTCGCGCCGATGCGGATGGGCTGGTGTCCCTGAGCATCGCTTTCGAGGCGGGACGGATCACGGCCATTTCGCCCCTGCCCGCCCAGGCGGCGGCGGCCAGCCTGCCCCTGGCCCTAACTCCCCTGATTGAGCCCCATACTCACTTGGATAAGGCTTTCAGCGCCGCCGCCTTTCCCAACCGGGAGGGCACGATGGCGGCGGCCTTAGCTGCTAACCAACGCGAATACGCTCAGCGCAGCGTTGAGCAGGTGGCTGAGCGGGCTGAGCGGGCCTTGGAGCGGGCCTGGCGCAACGGCGTGCGGGCGATCCGCAGCCATGTCGATAGCGTGGGAGCTGGGGCCGAGCCCAGCTGGGAAGCCCTGTTGGCGGCCCGTGAGCGCTGGCGCGAGCGGCTGGAGCTGCAGCTGGTGGCCCTGGCACCGATGGCCCATTGGCTCACGGCGGAGGGGCAGTCCCTGGCCCGGCGGGTGGCCGCTGGCCAGGGGCTGCTGGGTGGGGTGATCGGGCCGCCCTATGGCCAGGGTGCCGCTCGCCGCCGCGCCGACCGCGAGGCCCTGCTGGCCCTGCTTGACCTGGCCGAGCGCCATGGTTGCGGCGTGGATCTGCACGTTGATGAGGCCGATTCCTGCCCTGGCGAGGGGGTGGCGATGGTGGCCCAGTTGGTGTTGGAGCAGCGCCGCGCCGTGGCGATCACCTGCAGCCACGCCAGCAGCATGGCCCTGTTGCCGCAACGCAAATGCGACCGGCTGGCGGATCGGCTGGCCGCCGCCAACATCGCCGTGGTAGCCCTGCCTGCCACCAATTTTTGGCTGCTGGGGCGCCGGCCCGGGCGCACCCCCTGGCGGCGGCCCCTGGCGCCGATCCGCAGCCTGCAGCAGGCGGGCGTGAGGCTGGCTATCGGCGGCGACAACGTGCAAGACCCCTGGTATCCAGGTGGTGATTTCGATCCCATTGAGCTGCTGCGCTGGTCGGCGCCGCTCTGCCAATTGATGCCCTGGCAGCGGCTGGGCCTGGCCCCCTTCAGCACCGCCGCCGCAGCGGTGCTGGAGCTGGCCTGGGATGGGGTGGTTCGGCTTGGGGCCCCAGCCGATTTAGTGCTGCTTGGGGCTGGTAGCTGGGGGGAGCTGCTGGCCCGGCCGCCCCAGCGGCGGGTATTGCGTCAAGGCGTCTGGCTGCCGCCGCCCGAAGCTGAGAAGCCTTCACCCCTTTTGCCACCCCATGGCTGAGCGTTGCCCTGAGGCCCAGATCACTGCCCTGGCAGCTGAGCTGCGCCGGTTGGATTCGGCCCTGCTGCTGCTCGGGGCCGAGTCGCCGCTGGAGCTGGAGCGGCTCTCCCGCGACTACTACGACTACTCGCCGGTGCTGGTGCCCCTGCTGCAGGGCTGCTGCGCCCAGCTGGTGGCCAGAGCCACCACGGTGGAGCAGGTGCTGCTGGTGGCAGGAGCCTGTGCTCGCCAGGGCGTGCCCTTGACGGTGCGGGGTGCCGGCACGGGCAACTATGGCCAGTGCGTGCCGCTGCAAGGCGGGCTGGTGCTGGATCTCAGCGGCCTCAATCAGCTGCGCCAGCTGGATGAAGCCACCGGGGTGCTCGAGGTGGAGGCAGGCGCCTTGATGGGGGCGATCGAGAAGCAGTTGGCCCCCCGGGGCCGGGCCCTGCGGCTGGTGCCCAGCACGGTGCGCAGCGCCAGCATCGGTGGTTTTATCGCCGGGGGCTCCGGCGGCATCGGCTCCCTGCGCTGGGGTTTTCTGCGCGATCCCGGCAACCTGCTGGGCCTGGAGGTGGTAACCCTCGAGCCCGAGCCCCGACTGCTGCAGCTCGATGCTGCGGCCAGCGCCCCGCTCAACCACGCCTACGGCACCAATGGCATCATCACGGCCCTGCGGCTGCCCACCAGCGAGGCTGTGCATTGGCAGCAGCTGGTGGTGGGTTTCGAGCAGTGGGGGCAGGCCCTGGCGGCGGCCCAGGCCATTACAAGCACGGCCTTTGAGCTCAATGCCATCACCGTGCTGGAGGCGCCGCTGGTTAGCCAGCTCCCCTGGCCGGCGGGCTGTCCGGCGCCCGAGCCTGGTGAGCAGCGCCTGTTGTTGCTGGCCGCCCCCGCAGCCCTGGAGGTGTTGCCGAGCTGGCTGGCGGCCCGGGGCGGAGCGCTGCGCTGGCAGGCCCCCCAGGGCCAGAGCCGTGGGCTGCCGCTGCGGGAGCTCAGCTGGAACCACACCACCCTGCATTGGCGCGCCCAGCATTCGGATTGGACCTACCTGCAGATGCTGCTGCCCCAGCCGGAGGCCCCCTGTCTGGAGCGCCTGCGGGAGCAATGGGGCGACGACCTGCTTTGGCACCTGGAGGCCGTGAGGCAGCAGGGTGCGGCCCGGCTGGCGGCCCTGCCGCTGCTGCGCTGGCGCGGCGAGGAGTCCCTGCAGCAGCTGCTAGACGATTGCCGACGCTGCGGTGCCGTGTTGTTTAACCCCCACGTGATCAGCGTCGAAGATGGCGGCTTGGGTGTGATCGATGCCGACCAGGTGGCAGCAAAGGCCGCCTACGACCCGGCCGGCCTGCTCAACCCAGGCAAATTGCGCGGCTGGCTTAACAGCCCAGGCTGAGGCGGGTGTCGGCGCCTGTGATCGGGTTGGTGCCTTCGGCATCGCGGCAGAGGGAGCGCTGGTCTACCCGGTCGATCAGGGCGTCGCTGAAGTCGGCATCGGTGACGTTGGCGCCGCGGAAGCTGCTGCCTGAAGCGATGGCCCCGGTGAGAATGGCTCCGCTGAGATCGGCTCCGGAGAGGTCCACCTTGTCCATC
Source organism: Cyanobium sp. WKJ7-Wakatipu (assembly GCF_024345355.1). Lineage (NCBI taxonomy): Bacteria > Bacillati > Cyanobacteriota > Cyanophyceae > Synechococcales > Prochlorococcaceae > Cyanobium > Cyanobium sp. WKJ7-Wakatipu. The sequence goes on along the minus strand of NZ_JAGQAY010000013.1, from coordinate 22,912 downwards.
AGGGTGCCGCTGAGATCGGCGCCGGCGAAATTGGCATTGGGGAAGGCCGCCTGGGTGAGGATCGCCCCGTGGAGATCGGCGCCGCTGAAGTTGGCGTGCCGTCCGGTGGCCCCAGCGAAGGAGGTATTGGCTAGGTTCTGTGCGCTGAAATCCTGCTCGTTCTGGTTGGTGAGCGTGTAGTCCACGCCGGAGAAGTCGGCCGCTGCCGGCAGTGGAGAAAGCAGTGGAGACAGCACCAGCAGCAGCCCCAGAGCTAGGGAAAGGACTACTGATTTCCCTATTGATCTCGCGCTTGATTTTGCTCCTGATTTCGCTACTGATTTCGCTACTGACTGGGCCACTGAGAGGAGTTCGAAGAAGGGAGCCATGGGGATGGGCCGCGGGACCTCACTTTGGCCTGGATGGTGTGGAGTGGCAGAAGGGGAGGAGGAGGCGCGTGTTTTATGACTTGACTTAGCCTTAGCTAAGCTAACAAGCAAAAACCTGATTAAGCAAAGTCAGAAGTCCCTTCAGAAGTCCCTGGGCTTGCAACTGGGGTCTGCTCTGATGTGGCTGCCTGGCCGAGTAGGTAGAGAGAGCCAGCAGCTACCACGCGCTGCAAACCACTTCCCGCTTGGGCCAGGCCGGCCTCGAGGCTGGGGGCGCTGTGCAGCTGGCTAGCGAGTCTGGGACAGGCGGCTGTAAGGGCTTCAAGGCTCCAGCAGGCGTGCCCCGGCACCGGCACGATCCAGGCCCGGTCGCCCGGGCCCAGCAGGGCCGCGGCTATCTCCGGCCCCTGCTTGTTGGCCAGCATGCCAAGCAGCCAGTGGCGCGGGCCGGAGACCAGGCCGTGGCGCTCGGGATGGGCGTCGAGTTCGGCGCGTAGGGCGAGGGCGGCGGGCAGGTTGTGGGCGCCATCGAGCAGTAGGGGTAGGCCGTGCCAGCTCAGTTGTTGCAGTCGGCCTGGCCAGCGGGCTGCTGCGAAACCGCGGCGTATGGCTGGGTCGTTGACCGGCCAGCCCCGCTCCTTTAATGCCCGCAGCAGGCCCAGGGCGACGGCGCCATTGGCGGCCTGCACTGCTCCTGAAAGCCCCAGGGTCCACTGGTTGAGATCCAGTGGCTCCACCCAGCGCAGTTCGGCTCCCACTGCGGCGGCGCTATCGCTCAGCACCGCCGCCACCTCCGGGCTCTGGGGAGCGCTAATTGCCACGGCCCCCGGCTGGAGCACGCCGGCTTTTTCGGCGGCAATCGTGGCTGGATCCGGCCCGAGGAACTCAGCGTGGTCGAGCCCCACCGAGGCAAAGCCGATCACGGGCCGGTGGGGATGGCAGGTGGTGGCGTCGAGCCGGCCCCCCAGTCCCACCTCCAGCACCACCAGCTCCAGTTCAGCTTCCGCGAAGGCCAGGAAGGCCGCGGCGGTGACCAGCTCAAACGGTGTTAGCTGGTGGCGTTGGGCGATCGGCGTGGCGGTTTCCAGGTGGCGGCGCAGGCATGGCGCGGCGATCGGGTCATGGCAAAGCCGGATGCGCTCGGTCCAGCTCACCAGGTGCGGCGAGGTGTAGAGGCCGGCGCGGATGCCGGCGGCCAGCAGGGCCTGGTGCACCAGGGTGCAGATCGAGCCCTTGCCGTTGGTGCCCGCCACCTGCACGGCGGCAAAGCGGCGCTCGGGGTTGCCAAGCTCGGCGAGGGCGGCCTGGAGGCGATCGAGTCCCAGGTCGACGCCGCGGCGGCTGAAGGGCTCGATCAGGTCGGCGAAATTGTCGAGCTCAGTGCCCACGGCTGTTTCATCGGCCACGGCTGAGTAGGGCGCGCTCGAGGCGGTCGACGGCCAGGCGCAGGTGGCGGGGCTGGATCACCAGCGGGGGCACGAAGCGCACCACCCGTGGGCCGGCGGGCACCAGCAGCAGCCCCTGCTCCATGGCCGCCTTGACGATGTCCGGAGCGCTTGGGGCCTCTTCGCGCAGCACCAGGCCTTGCAGCAGACCCCAGCCCCGCACCCCCTCCAGCAGGGTGGGATGACGGCTCACCAGCTGGGCCAGTAGCTCTTGCAGCAGTGCGCCCATCCGCTGCACGTGGCTGAGCAGGTCGCGCCGCTCCAGTTCGGCTAGCACGGTGAGGCCGGCGCGGCAGGCGAAGGGGTTGCCGCCGAAGGTGCTGGCGTGTTCGCCGGGGCGGAAGTGATCCACTGAGGCTTTCACCGCCAGGGCACCGATGGGGATGCCGCCGCCGAGGCCCTTGGCCAGGGTGATCGCATCGGGCTCGACGCCCAGCTGCTCGTAGCCCCAGAGCTGGCCGCTGCGGCCAACGCCGATCTGCACTTCATCGAAGATCAGCAGAATGTTGTGGGCGTCGCAGAGCTCCCGCACCCGCCTAAAAAAGGCCCTGTTGCCGGGATGCACGCCGCCTTCGCCCTGAATTGGTTCGAGCAGCACGGCGGCCACCCGCGGACCCTCCACTTCGCAGGTGGCGAGCAGAGCTTCAAAGGCGGCAGTGTCGTTGTAAGGGAAGTAGCGGAAGCCCTGCACCATCGGCTCAAAGCCCTGGTGGTACTTGGGCTGACCCGTGGCCGTAACCGCAGCCAGGGTGCGGCCGTGGAAGCTGGCTTGGGCGGTGAGGATTAGGGGCGCCTTGCCGTCGCCAGTGGCGATTCCCCTCACCGTGTGGCCGTGCTTACGGGCCAGCTTGATGGCGGCCTCATTGGCCTCAGCGCCGGAGTTGCAGAAGAAAACCCGATCCAGGCAGCTGCTGGCGGTGATCGCAGCGGCGAGTTCCTCCTGCTCGGGGATTCGATACAGATTGGATACGTGCTGCAGCTTGCCCAGCTGGCGGCTTAGGGCCCGCTTCAGCCGCCCGTCACTATGACCGAGGGTGCAGACGGCAATGCCGGCTACACAGTCGAGATAGCGCTTGCCATTGCTATCCCAAACCCAGACTCCCCGGCCTCGGGTGAGGCTGATCGGGAAGCGGGCGTAGGTGTCCATCACGGCTGAGGCAGACATGCCTGAGTGGGTGATGGGCGAGATGGGAGCGGTGGGACTCGAACCCACAAACCCGAAGGCGCTCGATTTTGAGTCGAGTCCGTCTACCAATTCCGGCACGCTCCCGCAGTTGAGAGCTTAAGCCGCCGAGCTGACACGCTCAATGCTGGCACCGGCGGCATTGAGCTTGCCCTCAAGATTGGCGTAGCCACGGTCTAGGTATTCGAGGCCGCGCACGCTGGTGATGCCGTCGGCGGCTAGGCCAGCCAGCACCATGGCCGCGGAGGCGCGCAGGTCGCTGCCTTGCACTGGAGCACCGCTGAGGCGTGCCACCCCTTCCACAAAGGCGGTGTTGGCCTGCATGCGGATGTCGGCACCCATGCGTTGCAGTTCGCCCACGTGCTGCAAGCGATTTTCAAAGATGTTTTCGGTGATCACGCTGGTGCCCCGGGCCGTGGCCAGCAGGCTCATGAAGGGGGCTTGCAGGTCGGTGGGGAAGCCGGGGAATGGCTGGGTGCGCAGGTCAACTGCATTGATTTGATCGGCCTTGATGGTGAGCCCGACGCCGTCGTGCTCCAAGGTGCAACCCGCCTCCTCGAGCTTGGTTAGTACGGCGCCAAGGTGATCTGGGATCACTGGGGTTACCCGCAAATGGGAGCGGGTGATGGCGGCTGCCAGTAGAAACGTGCCCGCTTCGATGCGATCTGGGATCACGGCGTAGTCGGCGCCATGCAGGCGATCCACACCCACGATCGTGATCGTGGAGGTGCCGGCGCCGCGCACCTTGGCGCCCATGGCGATCAGCAGGCCTGCCAGATCAACCACCTCTGGCTCAAGGGCGGCGTTGTCGATCACCGTATCGCCATCGGCGAGCGCGGCCGCCATCATTAGTGTCTCGGTGGCGCCAACGCTGGGGCAGTCCATGTGGATGCGGCCGCCCGTGAGGCGATGGCCGCTGCCTGGCACCACGGCGGTGACGACCCCATGCTCAATGGTGACCTGGGCACCCAGGGCCTTGAGACCTTTGACATGCTCGACAACTGGCCGGGTACCGATCTGGCAGCCGCCTGGAAGGGGCACCTTGGCCATGCCAGTGCGGGCAAGCAGGGGGCCAATGCAGAAGAAGCTGGCCCTCAGGCTATTCACCAGCTCGTAGGGCGCTGTAGAGCTATTGATTGAATCTCCTTTTAATTCCAGCGCGTCACCATCACGGTGGACCTGGCCGCCAAGGCTGCTGAGCATTTCGCCCATGGCGGCGATGTCGGTGAGAGGAGGGACGTTTCTCAGTCGGATGGTGTCCCTGGTCAACAGACAGGCAGCCATCAGCACCAAGGCTGAGTTCTTGGCACCACTCACGTGCAGCTCACCGGAGAGGCACCGGCCGCCTCGGATTTCAAGCCGAGGATTTTGAAGAGAACGGGTCTTGCTAGGTGATTGGACAGCGATCAGACCCATGGAACGACTGCCCAGCTCATGTCGCAGCATATTGACAATAAAAGGTGAGACCGTCTAGACCACCGCCGCCGGAACTGGCTCCGACTCCTGGTGCGGGTTGCCGATGGCTTATGTTTTGCTCGTTGCACCGAGCTCAGCTCTAGCGACAGCCACGCGGATGTGGCGGAATTGGTAGACGCGCTAGTTTCAGGTACTAGTGGCAGCAATGTCGTGGGAGTTCAAGTCTCCCCATCCGCACTTTTCCCATGATCGTTCTCAAGATCTCAAACGCTTCCGAGGTGATGGCTTCGAAGCTAGGCAAATTCCTTGAGAGCCTTACCCCCGACAGCCTTGATCAATCCACGATCGAGGACATTGTCATCAAGAAATTGGTCGAAAACCTCCATGCTGAAGGCTTGAAGGGTGAGGTCGCCTCGGTGCGTGGTCTCGATTTAGACGGCAAGGAGCTCGTAGTGCACGACGGTTTGAGTGTGCGCCGTCACCAGGCTTTCTGAAGTGATCCCAAGCGATGGCTTGGGTGCTGCCGAGCCGCTCACTAGCCGCCGCAACCCGCTGGTTAAGCAGCTGCGTCTTCTGCAGGAGTCTCGCGGTCGCCGCGAGCAGGGGTTGCTGCTTCTGGAAGGCACCCACCTACTGCAGGAGGCGGTGCGCCTAGGGCTTCAGCCCAGGGACGTTTTGGCTACCGCCGCTTGGCTGGCGGACCATGGCGAGCTGGTGGCAGCCCTGCCTCCAGGCTGCAGTTGGCGACTGGTGGGTGGTGAGGTGCTGGAGGCCATAGCCACTACCCAGCATCCCGATGGTGTGGTGGCCAGCCTGCTGCCTCCGACGGCAGCGGCTCCAGGCACAGCCAGCTTTGTGCTGGCCCTTGATGGGATCCAGGATCCCGGCAACCTCGGCACCTTGATGCGCACTGCCTTGGCGGCGGGGGTTGGGGCCCTGTGGCTGGCCGATGGGGCTGACCCATTTCAACCAAAGGTGTTGCGCGCCTCGGCGGGGGCTGCCTTGGCCCTGCCCCTGGTGCGAGAGAGCAGGCAGGAGTTGGCGGAGCGGTTGCAGGCGGCAACGGCCGCCGCCCTGCAGCTGGTGGTTGCGGTGCGCCCCGAGACCGGATCTGTGCCTGTTATTTCGGCACCTCTTCCCTATTGGCAGCTCGATTGGACCCGGCCCACGGTGTTGCTGCTTGGCAATGAGGGAGCTGGGGTGTCAGCGGAGCTCCAGGCCCTTGCCAGCCAGCGCGTCACCATTCCCCACAGCCCAGCGGTGGAATCCCTCAATGTGGCCGTGGCGGCAGCTCCGCTACTGCTCGAGCGTCTGCGCCAGCAGGCTGGAGCTTGACGGGGGAGAATGCCCGTCAACAACCGCAGTTCTGCCCGGTGAGCGAAGCCCCCCTCCACGGATCGCGTTTTGACGGATCGCGTTTTGACGGATCGAGCTTCGATTACGACGTGATCGTGGTCGGTGCCGGCTATGGCGGCTTCGATGCGGCGAAGCACGCTGCCGACCATGGCCTGCGGGTCGCCATCGTCGAGTCGCGCGATATGGGCGGCACCTGTGTGAACAGGGGATGTGTGCCCTCCAAGGCCCTGCTGGCGGCCAGCGGCCGGGTGCGGGAGCTGGCCGACGCCGAGCATCTGGCGGGCTTTGGCATCCACGCCGCCCCAGTGCGCTTTGAGCGCCAAAAGATCGCCGACCATGCCAACCAGCTGGTGGCAACTATCCGCAACAATCTCACCAAGTCCCTGGAGCGCGCCGGTGCCACGATCCTGCGGGGTCAGGGCCGTCTGGCCGGCCATCAGCAGGTCACGGTGCGCGAGAGCGGCAGTGGCATCGAGCGCACCATTAGCGCCCGCGATGTGATTCTGGCTACAGGTTCTGAGCCTTTCGTGCCCCGCGGCATCGAGACAGATGGGCACACCGTGTTCACCAGCGATGAGGCGGTGAACCTCGAGTGGCTGCCCCGCTGGCTGGCGATCATCGGCAGCGGCTACATCGGCCTGGAATTTGCCGATGTGTACACGGCCCTGGGCTGCGAGGTCACGATGATCGAGGCCCTCGATCGGGTGATGCCCACCTTCGATCCCGACATCGCCAAGCTTGCTGCCCGCACCTTGATCAATGGCCGCGATATCGATGCCCGCGCCGGTGTGCTGGCCCGCAAGGTGACCCCCGGCTGCCCGGTGAAGATCGAGCTGGCAGACATGGCCACCAAGGAGCTTGTGGAAACCCTGGAGGTGGATGCGGTGCTGGTGGCCACTGGGCGCGTGCCCACTAGCGCCGAGCTCAACCTGGCTGCCGTTGGTGTGGAAACCGAGCGGGGCTTCGTGCCAGTCGACGAGCACATGCGGGTGCTGGTGGGAGGTGAGCCGGTGCCGCACCTTTGGGCCGTAGGCGATGTGACCGGCAAGATGATGCTGGCCCACACCGCTGCCGCCCAAGGCACCGTGGCCGTAGACAACATTCTTGGCCACAGTCGCCAGATCGACTACCGCTCAATCCCAGCGGCCACCTTCACCCACCCGGAGATCAGCTCGGTGGGCCTGAGCGAGGCCGATGCCAAAGCCCTGGCTGAGCAAGAGGGCTTTGAGCTGGGCCTGGTGCGCAGCTACTTCAAGGCCAATTCCAAGGCCCTGGCTGAACTCGAGGGCGAAGGTCTGATGAAATTGCTGTTCAACAAAGCCAGCGGTGAGGTGCTGGGCGCCCACATCTTTGGTTTGCATGCGGCCGACCTAATCCAGGAGATCGCTAACGCCGTGGCTCGCCGCCAGAGCGTGTTGCAACTGGCCACCGAGGTGCACACCCATCCAACCTTGAGCGAGGTGGTGGAAGTGGCCTACAAGCAAGCAGCCATGGCGGTGGCAGGCTGAGCACCATGGAGATCCGTCGCCGGCCGCCCAACCCCAAGGTGAAGGTGGCCTTTCTCGAATACGCCATCCGCCACGAGGACAGCGAGCCACGCCACATTCTTGAGCAGATCCTCTGGGAGAAGGATCGGGAAATAGCGGCCGCCCGGGAGAGGGTGCCCTTGGAGAAGCTCAAACAGCAGGTGGCTGAGCTGCCGGCGACCAGGGATTTTTTGGCGGCCCTGCGGGCCTCCTGCCGCAAGCCGGCGGTGATCGCCGAGGTGAAAAAGGCCAGCCCCAGCAAGGGCGTGATCCGCGAGGACTTCGATCCCGAAGCGATTGCCAAGGGCTACGCCGCCGGTGGCGCTAGCTGCCTCTCGGTGCTTACCGATAAGCAGTTTTTCCAGGGTGGCTTTGAGGTGCTGGTGCAGGTGCGCCAAGCGGTGGATCTGCCCCTGCTCTGCAAGGACTTCATCCTGAGCCCATATCAGCTATTTCAAGCCCGCGCCGCCGGGGCCGATGCGGCCCTGCTGATCGCCGCGATTCTCAGCGATCAGGATATGGCTTACCTGCTCAAGGTGGCCAGGGCTCTGGGCCTGGCCGTGCTGGTGGAGGTGCACGACGGCGAGGAACTAGAGCGGGTGCTGGGCCTTGATGGCGTGCAACTTATCGGTATCAACAACCGCGATTTGGCCAGCTTCCATACCGATCTGGCCACCACCGAGCAGCTCACTGCCGTTTATGGCGAACGCATCCGCGCCAAGGGCTGCCTGCTGGTGAGCGAGTCGGGCCTGTTCACCCGCGACGACCTCGACCGGGTACAGGGTGCTGGCGCCGATGCGGTGCTGGTGGGCGAAGCGCTGATGCGTGAGGCCGATGTGACCGCCGCACTGGAGACCTTGATCGGCAGCGTCTGATGATCGGCAGCAGCTGATCTTTGTGTTTGCAATGCTTAGCTAAACCAAGGCTTAGCCAAGCATTGGTTTAGCTAAGAAGCGCGCAGGTTGGGTGCTGCCGCTACGCCAGCCGCCACCCCAGCCGCTACGCCGGTCGCTACAAAAATGAATGCAACAAAAAGCCCCCGCCACTGGGCGAGGGCTTGGGGAGTTCGGGGCCGCAGCAGCAGCCAGTCGCTCACACCTTGCGGGAGTAAAACTCAACAACCAGCAGTTCGTTGATCTCAAGGGCGACCCATTCGCGCTCGCACTTGCTGATCACCTTGGCGACGAGCTTGTTCTTATCGAGCTCCAGGTGGGGCGGGATGTTGGCCAGACCCGGGAAGGCCAAGTTGCCTTCAGCCAATTGCTTGCTCTGCTTGCGCTCGCGCACGGCGACCACATCGCCGGCCTTGCACTGGTAACTGGGGATGTCCACGACGCGGCCGTTCACGGTCAGGTGGCCATGGTTCACCAGCTGACGGGCGCCGGGGACGGTGGGGCCAAAACCCAGACGGAAGCAAACATTGTCGAGTCGGTTCTCGAGCAGTTTCAGCAGGTTGGTACCCGTGGAACCCTCTTGGGCCCGGGCTTTCTTGACGTAGCGAACCAGCTGACGTTCGGAGATGCCGTAATTGAAGCGAAGCTTTTGCTTCTCTTCGAGGCGGATGGCGTATTCGGAGCGCTTGCGACGGGCTTGGCCGTGCTGACCGGGGGGATAAGACCGCTTAGCGGACTTACGGGTGAGACCGGGAAGGTCTCCCAAGCGCCGCGTGATCCTCAAGCGAGGGCCGCGGTAGCGAGACATGAAAACAAATTCAAAGGACGAAGTACCTCCCTTGGGAGGCAAGGCGCTGCGGTATCGAGCATGCTGGGATGATCCCGCTAACTCGAGCTGTGCCGCGCCAACGATCGATCCTATCGGTTAGGCCGCGCAGCCTCGATCTCCAGCCAGAGCCGGGCCTCGCCTCCCTGCAAGAGGCCGAGCTTGGGGCTTCACCCCAACTGCCGAGCAAACAGTCAACCCAGCTGCTGACCCAATTGCTTACTACTGGCCTGGCGGCCCTATTGCTCGCCTTGATCAGCTTTTATCGCCAGTGGATTTCGCCCTTGCTGGGGCCCCGCTGCCGTTTCATTCCCAGTTGCAGCGCCTACGGCCTCGAGGCGATCAGCCGCCATGGGCCCTGGCGGGGCAGCTGGCTCACCCTGCGCCGGCTGCTGCGTTGTCATCCCTTCAGCGCCTGCGGTTGCGATCCGGTGCCCGATTGATGCTCTCCTCCGCTCCCTCTTGGCCCTCTTCCTCCCCCGGGCTCCCGGTTTTACTGCTGCTAACCCGCAAGGGGTGCTGTCTCTGCGAGGGACTGGAGCAGAAGTTGCGCGCCCTCGATCCTCCGCTGGCGCTGGAGTTGATCGATGTGGATGGTGATCCCGCCCTGCAGGCCCGCTTTGGGCTGGAGGTGCCGGTGCTGCAGGTGCGCTCCGGCCAGGGAGATCGGCCGCTGCCCAGGGTGCCGCCCCGGCTGGCTGGCGCCAGCTTGCAGGTTTGGTTGCAGAAGCACGGTTTTTCCAGCCAGGACGCTTAGAAAGGCGCCAACTGTCCCGCCAGTGCCATGACCCAGCTGCTCCACCCAGTCCTGCGGCAGGTGGGTTTGGAGGTGCCGTTGGGCGTGCCCAACGGGGAGTTGAGCGGCATCAGCTGTGACTCGCGCCGCATCGGGCGGGGCACTTTGTTTGTGGGGCTGCCTGGCACCCAGGTGGATGGGGGCTGCTTCTGGCCCCAGGCCTTGCAGGCCGGTGCGGTAGCTGCGGTGATCAGCGAGGCCGCGGCGGCCCTTCAGCAGCCTGGGCCAGGCGATGCTGTGCTGGTAGCGCCTGAACCGCTGACCCGCTGGGCCGGAGAACTGGCGGCTGCCTTCTGGTCCCAGCCCAGTCGCCGGCTGGCCCTGATTGGGGTCACCGGCACTAATGGCAAAACCACCACCACCTATTTGATTGAGCATCTGGCGGTTTCGTCAGGCAGGCCTTCGGCTCTGTTTGGCACCTTGGTGAACCGCTGGCCGGGCCACAGCGTGACGGCCCAGCACACCACGGCCTTCGCCGATCTGCTCCAGGCCCAGCTGGCCCAGGCCGTTGAGGCCGGTGCCCAGATCGGTGCCATGGAGGTGAGCTCCCATGCCCTTGATCAGCAGCGGGTAGCTGGCTGCCACTTCTCTGGCGCCGTGTTTACCAACCTCACCCAAGACCACCTCGACTATCACCCTTCGATGCAGGCCTATTTCGAGGCCAAAGCGCGGTTGTTTGCGGAGCCGCTGCTGGCTGGGGGGGCGGTGGTGAATGGCGACGACCCCTGGGGCGCCCAGCTGGTGAGCCGTCTGGGTAAAGCCTGTTGGCGCAGCTCCCTGGAAGACCCCAGCGCCGAGCTGTTCATCCGCGATTTGCAGCTGGGGGCAGGCGGCGTGCGCGGGGTGCTGCAGACACCGGCGGGGGAGGGGGCATTCCACTCGCCCCTGGTGGGTCGCTTCAACCTGATGAACCTGCTGCAGGCGGTTGGTGCCCTGGTACAGCAGGGCGTCCCCCTGGCCCAGTTGCTCGAGGGGCTGGCCAATTTCCGCGGCGTACCTGGTCGCATGGAGCGGGTGGTGGTGGGTGACGGCTGCGGCGACCCGGCCGTGCTGGTGGATTACGCCCACACTCCCGATGGCCTGGCCAACGCCCTGGCTGCCTGCCGCCCTTTCACAAAGGGGCGTCTTATCTGCGTGTTTGGCTGCGGCGGCGACCGCGACCGCAGCAAGCGGCCCCAGATGGGAGCTATTGCAGCCCAGCTGGCTGACCAGCTCTATGTGACTTCCGACAATCCCCGCACGGAAGATGCCCAGCAAATCCTGGCCGATGTGACTGCTGACATTCCTCCTGGAGGATCCATGCAGGTGCAGGCCGACCGGGCGGTAGCTATCGCCGCCGCCATCGCCGAGGCCGAACCTGGGGATTTGGTGCTGATCGCCGGTAAGGGACATGAGGACTACCAGATCCTCGGCACCACCAAGGTTCATTTCGACGACCGGGAAGAGGCTGACAAAGCCCTGCGCCGCCGCCGGGGCACTTAGAGGCTGAATGCTTCTCAATGCTCCCAGTATCTTGTTTCCGTAAGGTGCTCCCGATAAATTTAGATAGTCCTATCAATCATTTTTGTGACAGCCTCTATTCCAATGGGCAAGAAGCTTCTTGCCGAAGGCTTCGGAACTTTTTGGCTGGTATTGGGAGGTTGCGGTAGTGCCGCAATCGCCGCTAATTTCCCGTATCTCACTGGAGCCGACATTGCCCCGGGCAATCCCTTTGGGCTTGGTTTTCTAGGCGTGTCGCTGGCCTTCGGTCTCACGGTGGTAACAATGGCCTATGCAATTGGGCACATCTCTGGTTGTCATCTCAACCCGGCGGTGAGCTTCGGCCTTTGGGCCAGCGGACGCATGAAAGGTTCGGAGCTGCTGCCCTACATCGTGGCTCAGGTGATTGGCGGCGTGCTGGCCGGAGGCTTTATCAAGCTGGTCGTGGCAGGTGGCCCGGCTTTTGATTTAGTGATGGCTGGTAGTAATCCGCTGGCTACAAATGGTTGGGGCACCCATTCACCGGGTGGTTATGGCTTCTGGGCAGCCTTGATCGTGGAGCTAGTGCTCACCTTCTTCTTCCTGTTGGTGATTATTGGTGCCACTGATCGGCTGGCGCCATCTGGCTTCGCTGGCCTTGCTATCGGACTCACCCTGGCGCTGATTCACATGATTAGCATCCCGGTGACTAATACATCGGTTAACCCTGCCCGTAGCACCGCAGTGGCTGTTTGGGCCGGAGTGGAAGCGATGGGTCAGCTGTGGTTGTTCTGGGTGGCGCCAATCGTGGGGGCCTTGCTGGCTGGCTGGGTGTATCGCAATGTGTTCAGCGACCAGGCTTCCTGATCGCAATTAGATTTAGGAAAGCTTGATCTAGAGAAGGGGCGTAAGCCCCTTCTCTTTTTGGCGTTGGGATCAACTCAGAACGCTTGCAAAGCTCCAAGTAGCTGATCAATCTCAGCTTCGGTGCTGGTGATGTGGGTGCAGGCCCGCAGGCAGTGGGGGGCGTCGAGGCTGCGCAGCCAGATGCCTTGCTCACCCAGGCGCTTCACCACCATTTCCGGATCTTCCCCGCTGATCTCAAAGCTGACCAGCCCCGCCGGTGGCGGCACCTCCAACAGCGTGCGGGCGCGCGGGTTTGCCTGCAGCCCTTGCCAGAGATAGCCGCTGCGCTGCTGAATCAGGGCCAGGCGCTCTTCGGCTGTGCCTTCCGCCTCCAACAGGTGCAGGGATTGCTCAAGCCCAGCGCAAAGGGGTACGCAGGAGGTGGCCACTTCAAAGCGCCGGCTGTCGGTGTGAAATTCGCTCTGGCCGCTGGCTTCGTGGCTGAGACTGCGCCAGCCGATCAGGGTTGGTCTGGCCTCGCGCACCACCCGCTCCGATAGGGCTACTGCTCCCAGTCCCTCCGGGCCACAACACCATTTGTGGCCGGTGCAGCCGTAGATGTCAGCGGCGGCTGCACCGGCTTCGATGGGAATGGCCCCAAGGGATTGGGCCCCGTCCACCAGCAGCCAGGGCTGCTTGGGGTGTGAGCTGAGCTGGCTAGCTACCGCTGCAATCGGCATCACCTGGCCCGTATTCCAGAGCAGGTGTGAAAGCACAACCAAGCGGGTGGCGGGGCTGAGCTGGCGATCCAATCGCTGCAGCACCTGCTTGTTTGTGTCATCGGCAGTGCCGCGTAGATCCGCCACCGCCAAGGTGGTGAGCACAAGCCCTTGGCGGTGGGCTAGTTCGCGGCAGGCGGCTACCACCCCCGGGTGCTCGCAGTCGCTGATCAGGAGTTCGTCGCCTGCCTGCCAGGGCAGGCCCCAGAGCGGCAGTACGCAGCCACTGGTTACGTTTTCGCTGAAGGCCAGCCGGTGCGCCGGCACGCCAGCTGCGCCAGCCAGATGCTGGCGCAGCTGGCTGGTGGTCTGTTCCACAAAAGGCCATACCGCGCCGGTAAACGGGCCTAGCTCCTGGATGGTGCGCCAGGCGGCCGTGATGGCCTCGAGGGATGAGCTCGGCAGGGGCCCCTGGCCGCCGTAGTTGAAGTAGGTCTTGTTGGCTAGGGCGGGTAGCTGGGCGCGGAAATCAGTTGGCATCAGGAGCATTTATTTGCTCGGATCCTGGCATTGCATTGACGACCGGTCGATTGATCCGTGAAGGTATGGATAGTTCAACCTATGAATTGTTGGCAATGCCAATTCCAGATCTGTCAGCGCTCGTGGTCTCCACGATTGTTCCCTTTGTTTTGAAGCTGGTGGGCGCAGTAGCCCTCTGGATCGCGGGTGGCTGGCTGATTCAGCTGGCTATGCGCATTATGCGCAAAAGTTTGCGTCATAGCAGCCTGGATGTGACAGTTGTTGGCTATCTGATCAATATCCTCGCTGCGGTTTTGCGAGTGATCCTGGTGGTAGCGATACTCGGCTTCTTTGGTATTCAGACAGCCAGCTTTGCTGCCCTGCTTGCTGGTGCTGGCGTAGCAATCGGGGCGGCCTGGAGTGGCATGCTCGGCAACTTCGCGGCTGGTGTTTTTCTGCAGATTTTCCGCCCTTTCAGTGTTGGTGACTTCATTACAGCTGCAGGCATCACCGGCACAGTGGAGGAAATTGGTATGTTTGTTACTTCGCTTCTAGCGCCAGACAATGTGCGCAATATCGTGCCGAATGGCAAGTTGTTTGGCGACACCATCCAAAATTATTCGGTCCATGGTTACCGTCGCGTTGAGCTAGTGGCCCAGCTCGACAATTCCGCTGATGTAGGCCGTGCCATTGCCCTGCTTAAAGAAGCCATCAAGCAGGTGCCTAATCAGTTTGCTGGGATGGAGGCAGACGTCGAGGTGCTCGAGTTCAGTGAGCGTGGTCCCCGTTTGGCGGTGCGTCCCTACACCCACACCAGCAACTATTGGCAGGTGTATTTCGACACCAATCGCATGATCATCGACGTGCTCGGTGCCAATGGTTTCCCCGTGCCCAGGATTCCCCTGGCGATGGGCGCTAACTAGAGCACCTGGCCAACCATTACGGCGGCGATTGCAGAAAAAAGCGTGATGCCCAAGGCGGTGAGTGGGTTCTGTCCCTGAGCCACCGCCACGGAGGTTACGATCCCTGCCCCAAGACAGGCCACCGCCAGTTGGTTAAAAACTTCAGGGCGGCTGTTTGGAGTGGGGCTCACGGATGCTCGGGCGGCTTGGGCCAGAACGTAGAGGTGATTTCCTTTTGATTCCCGGCCTAAAGCCAAGCTTGTTACCTGACGTCGGAGTTCGTTACGCCTCGACATCAACGCCAGCTGCCCTAACCGCGGGAAGCGGGCCTGGCCCGGCCCCCGCTGGCCCAGGCCTGCAGCGCCTCCAGCTGCTCCCGGGCGGTGCGCGAAAGGGGCACCACCTGGCTAGCGGCAGCAATCAGGTCGGCTTCGCCGAATTCCCGCTGCTCGGCGAAGGCCAGGTGCATGGCCTCGATCACGGTCTGCTCCAGTTCGGCGCCGGAGAACCCCGCGGTGCGATCCACCAGCACTTCCAGGGTGATGCTGTGCTTTGGCCGGCGGCGACGCAGCTGCAGATCAAGAATGGAGCGGCGCTCGTCAGCGCTGGGCAGATCCAGCAGGAAAATCTCGTCGAAGCGCCCCTTGCGCAGTAGTTCACCTGGCAGCTTGTCGACGCCATTGGCGGTGGCCACCACAAACACGGCGCTGGTTTTCTCTGCCATCCAGGTGAGCACCGTGCCCAGCACGCGCTGGCTGGTGCCCCCATCACTGCGGGAATCGCCCCCAAAGCCTTTGTCGATCTCATCTATCCAGAGCACGCAGGGCGCCATCGCCTCCGCTCGCTGGATCATGTCCCGGGTGCGGGCCTCTGAAGCCCCCACCAAGCCGGCGAACAGCCGGCCCACATCCAGGCGCAGCAAGGGCATGCTCCAGCTGTGGGCTATTGCCTTGGCGGTGAGCGATTTGCCGGTGCCCTGGGGGCCCACCAGCAGCACGCCCCGGGGCAGGGGCAGGCCATAGCGCATGGCTTCTTCGCTGAAGGCCATGTGGCGCTGTTCTAGCCAGTGCTTGAGGGCTTCGAGTCCACCGATATCGGCGGGGCTGGCCTCGCTCGGGCAGTACTCCAGCAGCTCGCTCTTGGCGATCGCCTGACGTTTCTCCTCCAGCACCTCGGCTAAATCCGCCTCCCCGAGTTGGCCGCGCCGCGCCAGGGCCCGGGCTGCTAGCTGGCGCACCCGCTGCTCGCTAAGGCCGTGGCAGGCGGCGGTGAGCTGTTCGCACACGGCCGGTGCCATCGGGTAGCCACTGGCGCCAGCAATCGTGCTGAGCAGTTGACGGATCTCTTCGGCACCAGGCAGGGGTAGATCCAGCAGGGTGATGCTGTCTTCCAGTTCCCGGGGAATGGCCCAGTCGGGGGCGGTGATCACCAGGGTGCGGGGGGCCTGGCGCAGGCTCGAGGCCAGGTTGCGCAGCCGGCGGCAGACACCGGCGTCTTCGCAATAGCGGTGAAAATCGCGCAGCACCAGCAGGGCCCCCTGCTCGGGCGGCAGCGTATCGAGGCAGGCCAGGGCCGCCATCGGGTTGCGGGTGGCCTCGCCACTGCGGTTTGGGGCACCGCTCAACCCATCAATGAAGTCCCAGCGCAGCAAGGTACGGCCGCCCAGTCGTTGGGCGGCTTGTTCAAGCAGGCCATCAACCCGTTCCTCCTCAAGGCTGCGGATCCACAGAATCGGCGTGCGGGCCCGGATCAGTAGATCGAGTTGGTCGGCCCAGCTGTCGGTCACGGAGGGAGGCTCAGGGGTTCAGGCCCTGCAGGGCGCTCCAGCGGGAATCGATGCCATCGCCGTCGCTGCTCCAGGTGGCCGGACCGGGGCAGTCCTTGCCGCAGTGGTTAACGATGGGTAGCAGCAGGTTTAGTTGCTCAAATACCCAGTGTTCTGGATCGAAATTGCCCCTGGGATCGAGCTGCTCCATCAGACCGCTGTCGTCAGCCTCGCCCTCCATTGCCATCGAGTCGGATGGGATTGGGGCGGGTTCGCCGATCCAAAGCAATTCTTGGTTGCTGGCGCGCAGGGGATGGTTGAAGTGCTGGAGGCAGCGGTCGCAGCAGAGGGTGACGATCGTTTCTGCTTTGCCTACCACCTCCAGCACGTTGCCTCGATGGTTGGCGTGCAGTTGGCCTCGCACCGGTGTGAGGCTTGCTAGACCCTCGATGGTTTGGTCTATTTGCCAATGGCGCCCAGCTTCCAGGTGCCGCAGATCCGAAAGGGGAACCGGCCGAAGCCTCTCCCCGACAATCTGATCAGAGTGCTCTGGCTGGGGTGAATTGGACACGGGTCACTTCTTGCCCTTGGGTTCGAAGGGCAGGCGACCGCCACTGGCTGACACAGTCACGGGTTGCTGCGCCATTTGCTGGTCAAGGATCGCCTGCAGGTTGTCGGGCAAGGCTTCGCGGCTGAGCAGGAAGGTCTGCAGGGCCTGGAAGATGTTGGCCACCACCATGTAGAGCAGCACCCCAGCCGGCAGGGGGAAGAACAGGAACATGCCGGTGATCATCACCGGGGTGATCTTGTTGGCGGTGGATTGCTGAGGATTGGCGGGCATGCCCATGCCAGAAAGGATCTGGGAGGCAAACAGGCTGGCGCCGAAACCTGCCACCAAGATGGCGATGTCCCAGTTCACGGCGCCATCGGTCATAAAGCCCACCTGGCCGAGAGCCTTGATGAACAGGAAGCCGCTGCGGGCCGCCAGGCCGGGGATCTTGGCCTCGACTGTGGCGTCGCCGGTGCCTAGGGCAGTGATCGTGCCATCAGCCGCCACGCTTACGACGCCTTCTCCCTTGGTCACGCTCCAGGCGGGCGTGTAGGCGTCGCCATGGTCGATGCCCTGCAGCACCGAAGCAAAGCTCGAGCCGTCTTTGGTGTGCAGCTTCACCTGGGCTGAATCACCCACTCCCAGCTTGGTGCCGCCTTCGAGGCTGGCGATCACCGGCACGTGGGTGGTTTCGGTAACGAAGATCGAGTGGCTTGGGCTGTTGAAGGGTTTGGGTTCGACTGCGGCGATTTGCTCAGCAGGCAGCACCTTCAGGTTGAGGGTGTAAGGCACATCGGCGAAAGGTGAGCCCCGCAGGGTGGCGAACAGGGCAAACAGGATCGGCATCTGCACCAGCAGGGGCAGGCAGCCAGCTAGGGGGCTGCCGAACTCCTTCATCAGACCGCCCAGCTCCTCCTGCTGCTTCTGGGGGTTGTTGGCGTATTTGGCCTTGATCTCGGCCTGCCGCTTCTGCATGGCGGGCTGGGCGATCCGCATGCGGCGGGCGTTGCGGATCGAGCCGGCGCTGAGCGGGAACAGGGCCAGCCGGATCACCACGGTGAGGGCGATGATTGCCAGGCCATAGCTGGGCACCAATCCGTAGAAGAAATCGAGGATTGGGAGCAGCAGGTTGTCGGAGATGTAGCCGATCACGGCAGAGGGGCTCTCGGGGTAGGGGGGAGCGTGGGCTCAGTGTGACTGATGGTCTAGGCGGCCATGCCCTTGGGTGTGGACCTTTTGGCTTGGCGGCGCTCCTCGATGTAGGCCTCGAGGTCCCGGAACCCAGGCACTGCGCGCATCTCGAGCTTGGAGCCGTCGTTGAGCACCAGCACCATGTCGCCCCAGAGGCCGAAGCCGCGGGGCACACTGCGCACCTCCCTGATTTGGCTGTACACAACCTGGGTGCGGTCGCGACCCAGCCAGCCACCATTTACCTCGATGCGGCGACTGGTGATCCGGAAACGCAGCCAAAAAGCCCGCACGATCGCTCCAATGGCGAAAGGAATGCCGATGAGGGTGAGCCCGAGCACCAAATTGAAGATCAGGTCTCCCTTGGCGGGTCCGCCTTCGTAGAAGACGCTTTCCTCAATGGAGGTGGCGGGGGCAGTGCTCATCGCGTCAGGCCTGCTTGGTGAAGAAGTTGACTGCATTCTCCCAGTAAGGCCTGGGGGCATTGCTCAGCGCTACCAGGTTTGAGGCTGAGTAGGAGCCAGAGGCAGCGCTGGCCATCGCCGATTTGCTGGGCAAGTAGGTGCTCGTGCAGGAGGCGGCGCAGGCGATTGCGGCGCACGGATCGTTTGTGCACCTTGCTGCTGATCACAATCCCGCAGCGCCAGGTGCTGGCCGGACTTGCCTGCTGCTTGGCAGGTAGGAGTTGGGGCAGGGCGTCCAAAACGCGGAGCAACAAAAAAGGGCCGTGCGTTTTGCGGCCCTTCTGATACACACGGTTAAACACCCGTTGCCCCTTAAGCCGGTGGCACTGGGGCAGGGCCAAGGCTCTTAAACGGCGAGGCGGGCCCGGCCGCGGCGGCGGCGGGTGCGGATCACGCGGCGGCCTGTGTGGCTGCGCATGCGCACACGAAAACCAGATACGCGCTTGCGCTTACGACTCGTTCCTTCCAGGGTGCGCTTGGTCATGGCTGGCTCTTCGCTGCGCTTATTGCGTCGGTAATGGGCGTAAGGGCCAACCTATCAGGCGGGGTTGGCGCCGCTGGGGCTCAGTGCCTATGCCGCTCAGTTGTTAGGCGGATCGATCTGAATCAGCCAGCTGCCCAGGTAGCCGGCCATCGGCACGTCGCCGGGGGCTTGGGCCAGCGCATTGAACTGATACATGCCGATGTTGAAGGGATTGAAGATGTTCATGTACACCCCGATGGTGCCGGTGTCTGGCACGGGGGTGTCTGGGAAAATCTCTATGGCCTCGCCATTGGCAGATACTTCGATCGTGGCTGGGATGGTCTCCTGGCACTTTGTGCGAGACATCATGCCGCCTTCACTCATCTTGCAGAGCTTGACACGCTTGGGATCAATCTTGGTGTCAAAATAGCTTGGGACGCTTATACTTAGTTTTAGAATTGCCGTCTTGCGATCTTTTGGTCTGAGTATCAAGTAGTACTCCGAGCGCTTGAGGCGCTGGGTTTCGGTCATAAAGAAGTAAAGCTTGCGGTAGTCCTTGGTGTTGTCCCAGCGGAACTCCATCAGGCTGGGCGTGCCCTGGGCCAGGCTCGGCTGGAGACTGGTGCTAAGCGCAACTGCTCCAGTGACGAGTGCGGCGCTGGCGGCCAGTGCCGGGAGGGCGAGTTGGTGGCGAAGGCGAGGGAAACCCATCAGGGCTGCACCAATAAGTGATTTGATTCTCAGCAGGGAGCTGCTGCCCCGGTGCCCGGGGTGGCCGGCCCCAAAGGTGGCGGCGGGCCTACGGCTGAGCCCGATCTGGTCGCAGGCCAGCTGCCTCGCGCAGGTAGGGGTGCACCGGGGTCTGCTGCGGTTGTAGCCAGGCATGGGCCAGCAGTCGGATGCAGCGAGGCAGATCGCCCGCTACTTCCATTTGCTGGCAATCGAGCAAAGCCACCTGGTCCCAGCCCGGCTGGCGCCTGGCGATGGCCGCCGGAAAACAGGCATCCAGATCCCGGGTTACGGAAAAGGTCACCGACACCAGTTGCTCTCCCTGGAGTCCATTGCGCTCCATAAGGGCATCCACAAGCTCCTTGACACAGGCCTGAATCGCCTCGGTGCTGTTCGCCTCGGCGGTGGTTGCCCCGCGTAGGGCCCGCAGCACAAAACCAGCATTCATGGCCTGTAGAGCCACAGGGGTTGACCGCTCCAGGCCAGTTCCAGGCTGAAGCTCTCGATCAGCTGGCGCAGTTGGCTGCGGCCTGGCAGTACACCGCCAAAGCGTTTAGGCGGGCTGCCAAAGGTGGTTGGGCGGGTTTTCTCAGGGTCGAGGCCAGCCAGCTCAGCGGCCAGTCGCCTGGCCGTCTCCTCATCACCAAGCACATCTACTAAACCCAGCTCCAGGGCTTGGGCGCCGCTGAACACCCGGCCATCGGCGAAGCCGCGCACCGTCTCTTGGTTAAGCCCCCTTCCCGTTGCTACAGCCTCCACAAACTGGTGGTAGCTCGAATCAATCAGGCTCTGCAGCAGCTTGCGTTCCCCTTCGCTGAGAGCGCGATCCGGCGAAAGAATGTCTTTGTAGAGGCCGCTCTTGACGGTTTCAAAGCTCACGCCCACCCGCTCCAGCAGTTTGGAGAGGTTGTTGCCCCGCAGAATCACGCCGATCGAGCCTGTGATCGTGCCTGGGTTGGACACAATTTTTTCGGCGGCAACTCCGATGTAGACCCCGCCTGAGGCGGAAATGTTGCCGAAGCTGGCCACCACCTTGCAGCCCTTTTCTCGCAGGCGCATTAGGGCGCTGTAGATCTCCTGGCTGTCGCCCACGGTGCCGCCGGGGCTATCAATGCGCAGCAGAAGAGCAGGGCACTCCCGTTGCTCCACCTGGCGCAGGGCCTTGAGCACCCGGCTGCGGGTGGGGCCGGCGATTGGTCCTTCGATGGCAATGCGCGCCAGGGTGCGACGGGTCTTGCGGCGCCAGGGCCAGGGCATTTGGGATAGGTGAAGTGGTTGGATCTTAAAAACAAAGCCTTCGCCGGCCAGGAAGCCCATGCCCCAGGCCCTGCGATGGCCCTTGATGTTGCTCCCTTTTGCGCTGTGGGGCACGGCGATGGCGGCGATGCGGCCCCTGCTGGAATCCGGCAGTCCCCTGCAGGTGGCAAGCCTGCGGCTGCTGCCAGCGGGGGTTCTGGTGCTGCTGGCCGCCCTGTTGCTGGGCCGCTCCCTGCGGGTGGCTGCCGTTGATTGGCCCTGGTTGCTGGCCTTTGCCCTGGTGGACGGCAGCCTCTTCCAGGGGCTACTGGCCCGGGGCCTGGGCCAGACCGGAGCGGGCCTGGGTTCGGTACTTATTGATTCCCAGCCCCTGCTGGTGGCCCTGCTGGCCCGCAGTCTGTTTGGGGAAGCGATCAATCCGGTGGGCTGGGTGGGCCTGCTGCTGGGGTTGCTCGGCATCCTTTGCCTGGGTTTGCCGGCACCGGTGCTGCGCCACTGGTGGCTCGATGGTCCCGTCGCCCTTGGCGAACAGGCCTGGAGCCATGGCGAGCTGTGGATGCTGGCGGCGGCGGCGGCGATGGCCATCGGCACGGTGCTGAGTCGCTACGCCAGCCGCCAGAGCGATCCGGTGGCAATTACCGGCTGGCACCTTCTGCTTGGTGGCCTGCCGCTACTGGGCGGGGTCGCCTGGGAGGGGGCCCTACTGCCCAGCTGGAGCCTGGGAGAATGGGGATTGATGGCTTACGCCACCGTGCTCGGCAGCGCCCTGGCCTACGGCCTCTTCTTCTGGTTTGCCAACAGTGGTGACCTCACGGGTTTCACCGCTCTCACCTTCTTAACTCCCGTCTTCGCCCTGTTCTGCGGGGTTTTGCTGCTTGATGAGCAGTTGCAGCCGCTGCAGTGGCTCGGGGCCCTGCTGGCCTTGGTGTCGGTGCTGTTGATCAACCGGCGCAAGCAGCTCTGGCGCGGTACCTCCCTGCTGGAGCAGCCGTGATGCGGATCCTGGTGGTGAGTACTCCGGTGGGAGCCCTGGGCAGTGGCCGCGGCGGTGGGGTGGAGCTCACGGCCTGTGCCCTGGTAGCGGGGTTGTTGGCGCGGGGCCACCGGGTGACGGTGCTGGCTGCCGAGGAGTCGGTGTTGCCCACCTCCTGCCTCGCCGCCGAACTTTGGACCTGTAGCGGCAGCTCCCAGACCAGCGCCCAGCACCAGCAGCGCAGTGCTGCGATCACGATGCCGGCCGACGGCCTGCTGCAGGCCTTCTGGCGGCGGGCGCTGTTGGAGGGGCCTGGGGCCGGCTTTGAGGCGGTGATCAACCTGGCCTACGACTGGCTGCCTCTCTGGTTGACCCCCCTAGCGCCCCTGCCCCTGTTTCACCTGGTGAGCATGGGTTCGGTGAGTGAGGCCATGGATTTGGCGATTGCCGAGCTGGCGGCTTGGGATCAGCGGCGCCTCGCTTTTCATACCCGCGTGCAGGCGGAGGATTTTCGTTTGCCCCAGGCGCCGGTTGTGCTGGGCAATGGCTTTGACCTAGACGCCTACGGCTTCTGCGCCGAGCCTGAGCCTCTGCTCGGCTGGGCCGGCAGGGTGGCGCCGGAGAAGGGGCTGGAGGACGCGGCGGCGGCGGCGGCCCAGCTGGGGTTACCCCTAGCGGTGTGGGGTTTGGTGGAAGACCAGGCCTATGCGGCAGCGGTGGAGGCGTCGGTGCCGGCTGGCACCCTGCAGTGGCGGGGTTTCTTGCCCACCAATCAGCTGCAGCAGCAGCTCGGCCATTGCCAGGCCCTGCTGAATACCCCCAAGTGGAATGAGGCCTACGGCAACGTGGTGGTGGAGGCGCTGGCCTGCGGTGTGCCGGTGGTGGCCTATCGCCGCGGCGGCCCCGGCGAGTTGGTGCAGCACGGTTTCACTGGACTGCTGGTGGAGCCGGACGACGTGACTGCCCTAGCGGCGGCGGTGGCACAGGTGGGCGCTATCGAGCGACGCGCCTGCCGGGCCTGGGTGCAGGCCAACGCCACGCGGGCGGTGCTGGCGGAGCGGGTGGAGGCCTGGTTGCTGGCGGGGCTGAGCTGACTGAGATGGGGCATTCACGGCCATGCAGCAGGTGAACCGTTTGTGATCAGCTAGGAGCGTGTTGCACATAGATCAGGGCAAGGCCTCTCCACAGACGCCCTGAAATCTGCCCAGATCCCAGTGTCAGCAATGAATCAGGACGAGAGAATGGGTCATGGTCAAGCCCAAGTCCTTCC